>JAYEIR010000216.1:0-2103 GCA_034660135.1 Thermodesulfobacteriota bacterium | reverse complement strand
GTGCCTGTCCATAATTGCTACCTAAAAAATGCAATTAGCGGTTAGCCGTTAGCTGCATAAAATCAATTAGTTGTCAGACAATACAGTTGCATCAAAAAATGAAAGTTTCAATTCAGCGTAAAGTTATACAAATGCTTATGCTTATAGTCTTTAAGCTAATGGCTAATTGTTAAAAGCTAATTGCAGGTTTTAGGTGCTATGCTTTCTTAAGGATATCCCGTGCCTTTGGCCCACAATTAAAAACAAGGTCAAATGTAGACAGGTTAGGCAAGAAAGCCCCCCATAATTGGGGATAAACCAAAGGGCGAAACACAAAAAATTCGAGTTGCACACCTGCTTTTTCAAATGCATTTGTGTCGAGATATTTCCTGGCACTGATTTGTCCGAGAAAATGAGAAGCTTCCAGTTTCTTGCAAATCTCCACAGACAGCAGTGGCTCTTTTGCATCAATGCCTAACTGAGAAAGCAAACATACTTTGACGGAAAGCTGCAAGTACTCTATCAAGTATTTTATTATTCTCAAGTTCAAATCTATCAATTTTTTAAATTTTCCTGAGAAGATTTCTTCCAACAAATCAAGATGATCATCGATAAAGGGGGCCTTTGCATATGCCATCTTCAGGCTTTCCAGGTACTTGCCCTGCCATGGCCTTTCATGACAGATTCTGACTTCATTGATTTTCTGGAGCCCCAGACCTTTTTTCCATACCGGCACGCTCAACCGTAAGGTACCCTGGTGATTCTTAAGGCGATTTCTGGTCAACCATGAAGTCCCCTGAGGAAATTGCACTGTGTCCAAAAGAACAAGGATATCTGAACGGAGGGCCTTTGAAAAAAATCCTGGAAAAGGGGCGAAATATGGCTGATAAGTGGAAATAATCATAAGGAGTCACCTCCGGCCGCATTACCACTTGCAACTGAATTCCACGGTGCAAATTTCAATAAAAGCAACATTCCCGGAACAGCGATCAGGGTGCAGAAGATGAAAAACCCGGCCCACCCAAAGTTCTTGGCAAAAAAGCCGGTCGGTGCCGAGGCCAGGACCCTTGGAACACCCATGAGACTGGTTAAAAGTGCGTATTGCGTGGCAGTGAATTTCTTGTTTGTAATACTGGCCATAAATGCAATAAAGGCGGCAGTCCCCATGCCGCTGCTCAGGTTTTCAAAGGCAATTACACCGGACAGGGCCGGTATACTGTAACCGATCCTTGCAAGGACTGCAAATCCGGCAGTGGATATGGCCTGGAGAAAACCAAAGATCCAGAGTGCACGATTTATCCCGAGACGAAGCATGACCACACCGCCCGCCAAGCCCCCGGCGATGGTTGCCCAGAAACCGAAGAGTTTCACTACCGTACCGATTTCGCTTTTTGAAAACCCTATATCAAGATAAAACGGCATGGTCATGGCGCTGGCCATAGTGTCGCCGATCTTGTAAGCAAGGATGAAGGCCAGCATCCAAAGCGCACCCTGGCGGCTGAAATACTCCACCATGGGATCAATGACTGCCTCCTTCATGTTTTGAGGCGTTCCTGCAGGAGTCACGGGTTCAGGAGCCAGCAGTGTTGTGACAACACCAACCAGCATACAGCCTGCCATTATCAGGTACACCATGGAAAACGGCATGTGATCCGCCATGATCAGGCCACCACCGGAAGCCAGCAGCATCCCCACCCGGTACCCGTTTACATACAGCGAAGAGCCAAGCCCCAATTCTTGATCAGAAAGATCTTCCCTTCTGTAGGCATCCACCACGATATCCTGGGATGCGCTGAAGAAGGTCACCAGAAACGCAGCAAAGGCCACCATCCACAGATTTCCACCGGGATCGGTCAAACCAAGGCCTGCAATTGAAAACATCAGGGTCAACTGGGTCACTAACAGCCAGCCCCTTCTGCGACCGAAAAAAGGCAGTGTGAAACGGTCAAGAAACGGGGCCCACAGGAATTTCACGGTGTAAGGAAGGCCCACTAAGGCAATCATTCCGATTGAGGTAAGATCCACCCCCTCTTCCGTCATCCATGCCTGCAACACGCTTATGGTCAGGAGGAGCGGCAGGCCGCAGGAAAAACCCATGATCAGTGACACCAGCATGCGGCCGCT
>JAYEIR010000215.1:0-2114 GCA_034660135.1 Thermodesulfobacteriota bacterium | reverse complement strand
TGCAGGGTTTTATCTCGTGCCACTTCCCATTATGGCACTGGGTATCCTCGTGAGCTTTATACAGGCGCTTGTTTTTATGCTGCTTGCGATAATGTATTTTGTGGGAGCCATGGAAGAGGCTCATTAGGTTGTTTTTACAGAACTTTAGATTTCACGGCAAAGGCCGTAATACAGAGATCGTTAAATAGTTGAAACGAGATCTGATAATAGAAAAGGAGGTTAATATGTCAAAAAAAGCATTGGTTGGGTGTTTTGCAGTGCTTATGGTTCTGGGTACGGCTTCAATGGCATTTGCCGGTGGAGATGCCTCTGCAAAGGCGGCGGGTCTGTGGATTTTCTTCGGAGTCGCAATCGCTTGCGGTTTTGGTATTGGTCTTGCTGCGCTTGGAACCGGGATAGGCATGGGTAACGCTATTAACGGCGCCCTTCAGGGAACAGCGAGGAACCCGAGTGCAGGTGGTAAGATCATGACCACCATGATTATTGGTCTGGCCCTGATCGAATCCCTGTGTATTTACGCCCTGGTTATCTGCTTTATTATGGTATTCAAGATTCCGGATTTTGCCATGATTATGGACAAGGTCTTTTAGGAAACTGAATTCAGGGGGCAGGTGTCAATTGCTTATGCTTTTCTTGCAGAGCTGAACCCCTGACCCCTGATTATCCTACGGAGAGGTATCTTTTAAGGAACCGGCCCGTATATGAACCCTTGATTTTTGCGATATCTTCGGGTGTTCCTGTCCCAACGACATACCCACCCTTTTCGCCTCCTTCAGGACCCAGATCAATAATATGATCAGCCGTTTTTATCACATCTAAGTTGTGTTCTATGACAACTACCGTATTCTTACGCTCCACGAGGTAATTCAAGACCTCAAGAAGTTTCCGTATGTCGGCAAAATGGAGCCCGGTCGTAGGTTCATCGAGAAGATAAAGAGTCCTGCCGGTACTACGTTTGCTCAGTTCTCTTGATAGTTTTATCCTCTGGGCCTCACCGCCTGAAAGCGTAGTAGCCTGTTGACCTAACTTAACATATCCGAGTCCTACATCAACCAGGGTCTGTAATTTCTTTCTGATGACAGGAATCGGCTCGAAAAAAGCAAGGGCCTGATTCACTGTCATATTTAGGATATCTGCAATATTGCTGCCTTTGTATCTTATATCCAGGGTGTCCCTGTTGTAACGCAATCCCTTACATGTATCACATGTAACGTAGACATCCGGAAGAAAATGCATCTCAATCTTGATGATACCGTCACCCCTGCATGCCTCGCATCTTCCTCCCTTTACGTTGAAACTGAATCTCCCGGGCCTGTATCCCCTTATCTTTGATTCAGGGAGCATTGCAAAAAGGTCACGGATATGGGTAAAGACCCCTGTGTAGGTGGCAGGGTTGGATCGGGGAGTCCTGCCAATAGGATTTTGGTCGATGTTAACCACCTTGTCAATGTGGTTGATACCTTTGACGGAATTCATGCGTCCAACTCTTGCCGTAGACCGGTACAACTTCTGAGACAGTGCAGGGTAAAGGATGCCGTTAATAAGGCTGCTCTTGCCGGATCCGGAAACGCCTGTGATAGATGTGAAGGTGCCGATGGGTATTTTTACGAGGATTTCCTTCAGATTGTTTTCTCTTGCACCTTCAATGACAATGTTTTTTCCGGTTCCTTTTCTCCTTGATTTGGGTACGGGAATGTTTTCCTGGCCTGCGAGATACCGGCCGGTCAGAGAACTCTCGTCTCGAAGCAGTTCAACCGGTGACCCCTGAAAGACAATATGCCCTCCTTTCAGGCCTGCCCCGGGTCCCATGTCGATCACATGGTCGGCTGACAGAATGGTCTCAGCATCGTGTTCCACTACAAGAACCGTGTTTCCGAGTTCCTTCAGACGTTTCAGGTTTTCCAAAAGCCGCAGATTATCCCTCTGGTGGAGGCCTATGCTGGGTTCGTCCAGGACATAGAGAACACCGGCCAGACCAGAACCGATCTGAGTTGCAAGCCTGATGCGCTGGCCTTCACCCCCTGAAAGGGTCGCGGATGAACGATCAATTGTAAGATAATCAAGCCCAACACTCCTTAAAAATCCAAGCCGTTCTATGACCTCCTTTAGAACCC
>JAYEIR010000214.1:3728-10785 GCA_034660135.1 Thermodesulfobacteriota bacterium | reverse complement strand
CATCTTATCGCCCCCCTACTTTCGGCAGCAATAAAATTGAATGGCCATGGAGTGGTACAGGCAGTAACGATGGCTGCCTGTTTTCCTTTTTGTCGAGAAATTGGGAACCCATTGGGTTTTTCACCCATAAATACAGGTACGTTTCGGTCGAATAAAAACTTGAGTTGGGCACTCATGTTTCCCCAATGGGTCGGCGTACCTACTATCAGACTAATTATTAAAGCGGGCCGAAAAGCTAAAAGATGTAAAATGTGAACCCATCCCAAATTCCATTTACAACATAATGCCCCCTGCCTTTACAAGGTCACGCAAAAGACCTGCGCTTGTCTTTTCCGCCCGGACCAGGATCCTCTGAAGGATCATAGCTGTAGCCAGAGCGTCCCCTAAGGCAGTATGCCTCTCATGGATATCAACACCAAAATGCCTGGCCACATCGTCTAAGCTTGAAGGCACATTGTCGAGGTCGATTCCATATGGATAGTGATGCGGAGGAAATGCTATGGCCCGGCACATGGGCACAGTGTCAAGCACCAGATTTTGTAATTTCATACCATAACGCCGGCGCATTCCCTTGTTCAGGAAATGGACGTCAAAACGTGCATGATGCCCTACTAAAATGTCCGCCCCCAGGAAGGCCATAAAATCGTCCAACACCTCCCCGGCGGAACGGGCCTCTGAAACCATATCGGGTACAATGCCATGGATTTTGATAGAAGTCGGGGGCATATATTGTCCTGGATTTATGAGCCTGTTAAATATCTCACGCAAATGGATACGACCATCCACCACACGCAGGGCCGCGATGCTCAACACACGGTCCCGGTTCAAATCCAGGCCTGTAGTTTCAAGATCCGCTACAACATAACGCTGAGACCGGGCCTTTTGGGAAAGATCGATATGATCGAGAGATGCAAGGTTGGCGCGGGCCAGGGGATGCAGCCTTCTGCCTTTAAGATAGGCCCTGATCAGCCGGTTTCGCATCCGAGCCAGGAAAAGGTTCACGCCTATTGATCCTCCATTGTCTGGGCCTGGTATCTCCACTCTATAAGTTCGTGAAGCAGTCTGTTAATCACGGCAAAGCTCTCCTTAAGCATCTTCCTTTGCAAGCTGTTAAGCTCCACAGGATCAACAAAATTATCCGGCTCATCGCCCCTTGCCCGGGCCTCCAGGTGCCGGCTTATCCTCAGCAGATTGATAAAGTTGTAGGCCTCCTGCAGGTCGTTATGGAGTTGGGTATCCAAAACCCCAATCTTGTGGGCCTCTGCAAGCCTTTCCAATGTATTTGTTGTCGTCATACCCAGGTCCAGGCTCATAATACGAGCAGAGTCCACCACAGGCACAAGCCCCCGGACTTTCAGATTGAGCTTGTTTTTGTGTTCCCCGGATTTTTCCACCACGAACTGCCTCAGGAAACCCAGAGGAGGGGGGTTACAAAGCCCGTTTTTGGCTAAAGAGCGCAGGAAATGCGGATTGGCCTGAATGGCCTTGTTAAGCTCAGGCCGGAAAGTATCCAGGAAATCAGTGCCAGCATATATTGGACGAAAATCAAAAAAAATGGTGGCCATCCTTAATGTGAACGGTTCAGGTACATTGACCCAGTCCAAAAAGGTTTGCTGCCACTGGGTTTCGCTCTGGCACCACCTTGGATTAGAGGCCATTATCCCTCCGGGACACCGAGGAAACCCATAACGTACAAGGCCATCCACAACTCGTCCTGAGAACATCAGAAACCAGTCTTTCAGTTCTTTCTCGTCCTGTCCCGGCGCGCCGGCAAAAAGAAGTGCATTATCCTGATCCGTCAAAAGGGTTTGTTCCCTCCGTCCTTCACTCCCAAGGGCCATCCATGTGTACGGCGCTGGGGGGCTTCCCAGGCCTTCGCTTTCCATTTCCGCTTCAATGAGCCTGAGCAATTTCCTGGTAACGCGATCATTCAACTCCGTTACCAGTTCCACCATCTTCTTTACTGACCCTCCCTGGCGCAGCAGCATCTCCAGTACGCGGTCGATCTTCGGGTGCATACCGATCAGTTCGTCCACTGATTGAGATTTGTCTATGTCTCCAATTACACCCACAGGCGAACTTCCGGTTTCCATCTGGAAATCGTGATCACTGATTATACCTGTGAGCCGGTCCTCTTCCATGACCAGAAGGTGACTCACACCATATCTGCTCATATCCAGCAAGGCATCAAAGGCGTATGCCCCGGCACTGATGGTATGCAGGGGATGGCTCATTACCTCCGCCACAGAAGTGTGTAAGCCTGATCCCCTGGCAACAACCTTTTCGCGAAGGTCACTGTCAGTAAGGATTCCAATGGGAAGACCTGATTCGTCTTTTATTACGATTGATCCCGCACCCCGCCGGGTCATCTGCCGGGCAACAGACCGGACAGACATCGTGGCTGTGCAGGTCAACACATCGGTTACCATGAGATCCGCCACATACTTGCCTATCAGGAACATGTCCAAGTTCCAGGTGCTTACCCCGGTCATCTGGGAAAACCGGGATTCGCCAGCTTGGTAAACTTTCTTAATATCGCGCGCAAGAGAAAATAAGGAAAACTGGAAATACTGCTTGAATGATGGATATCTGCTCACCAAAGCTTTCAGGGTTTCTGCCGGCAAGAGATAGACAATCATGTCCTCATCCGCGGTTACATCCAGCAAAGCTGACCTGGACTCCAGGATGTTCAGAGAACCAAAAGCATCACCCTCACCCCTCACATCTACCAGGACCTCTTCTTCAGATCCGTCCGAGATCGTAATCCGGGCTGAACCGACCCGGATGATATACAGGTAGGCAGGGGGGCTGTCACCGCGCCGGATAATAACCTCACCGCGAGGATAATAGGCGATCTCCATTTGGGCTACGATCTGTGATAGTTCTTCAGGGCCGAGCGTGTCAAAGGGTGCTACTTTCCGCATAAAATCCAGGATGCGAGGCAAAGGGAAGTCGTTCATATCTGATCCAAGCATAAATGGTTAACACCTAAAAAATGCAATTAGCGGTTAGCCGTTAGCTATTAGCTGCATAAAATCAATTAGTTGTTAGACAATACTGTTGCATCAAAAAATGAAAACTTCAATTCAGCGTAAAGTTATACAAATGCTTGTAGTCTTTAAACTAACGGCTAATTGCTAAAAGCTAATTGCAGATTTTAGGTAACACTATAAATGACACAATATCACTAATCTCACGCACGATAAGTCACCTGCCATAGTTAGTCAAGAACACAGTCTGGAAAACCATCCTTTTTCCTTGACATGCAATTGTTTTCATACTTATTGTGCCTTGGAAGGCATTTGTTGCGATCTTGATTACAACAGAGAAATGTAGCCCGTGAACCTCTCTGAAAAGAAATTAAGAGGATAATTAGGGTGCGATACTTGAAACTGGAAACTTAGGAAAGGAAGGGCAATTCAGGTTGTTATCAAGTTTCTAATTTCAAGTTTCTTGACGTCACACAGGAAAAATCTCCTATGAGATCATATATTAACAGCCCAAAAAACATTTTCCTGAAATCTATATTATGATCGGTCAAACCCATTTCTCACTCAAGTACGCCCATTTAAAGGGAAAGGCCAGCCGATGAGATATGCTATCTTTCATCGAGATATCAGGAAGTTAAGCCTAATTATCTGCCTTTTGGGCCTTGTCACGCTTTTCTTGGTGGTAGAGACCCTGATACTGGCAAATGACTATCGACAAAGCATGATAAGGGACGTGCTTGATCAGTTTTACACACAACAGATCAACGTAGCACGCCAGACAGCAACGGGCATCGAAAAGTTCCTGGTGGATATTCTCAGGGATCTGGAACTCCTTGCACAGTACCCCCAGGTGCAAAAGGGGCAGACTTCTGAAACCGAGCGAATCCTCAAACAATTTTACGAAAAGAACGACCAGGATGTGGTCCATTTTTACCGTCTTGACAAAGACGGGGTTATGACAAATATATACCCTCCAAGTTCCGCCAAAGGCGAGAACTTTGCATACCGCAACTACTTCCAGGAGACAAAGAAGACACTCAAACCTCATGTAAGCCGATTTCTTCAAGTGCAGGAACATTATTGGACCCTTGTCCTGACCTGTCCCATTTTACTCAACCAGAACCATTCCAAAAAGCCTCAATTTGGCGGGGTGATAGCCGCGACAGTCAGCGTGCAGCAAATCCGTAAACGCTTTATCAAGCCAATCACCATAGCCCAAACCGGATATGGATGGCTTATGGACTCAGAGGGCACGGTTATTATCCATCCCATTCACCCTGAACTGGAAGGCCGCAATGTCAAGGTAGTCCTGGGCCAGGAGGGTGAGGACAAGATGAGGGATCTCTTTATTCGCATGGAGATGGGTGAAACCAATATCAGTCAATATACCTATAATAATGTTACCAAATATGCTGCTTTCAGTCCCTTTCGCCTTGGGGATCAGTTGTGTTCTATTGCAGTCTGCGCACCCGTAGATGAGGTAAAGCAGTTCATGCAAAGCACCTTCGGCAGGGAACGTATTCTCCTTGCATTTGTCATCATGGTTATGATTGGGGCCGGCGTAACCGTCATACTTCTCGTACGCCGCATATATACCATGCGCATGGAGGAGCGATCCCGTAACCGCTTGGTAGAGATCTTTCGTTCCATGGATGATGGATTCTGTATCATAGGACCTGACTTTCGAATAGAGACAGCCAATCTTACTGTGGCAAGGCGTATCGGGATAGATGAGACGGAGGCCATCGGCCACGAGTGTTATAGTGTGTTCATGGGCCGGGACAGCAGGTGCGACGACTGTCCGGTAGAAGAAACCTGGAACCGGGGAAGGCCTGCTTACACCCAAAAACACCTGACACCCCATTCCGGGAAGGCTTTTTCTGCCGGGGTCTTTACAATCCCATTAACGAGATCCAAAGAAGACAGGCCTTACATATTTTGTTATATGAAAGATCTTACCACTGAGACCAGTCTGAGGCACAAGCTCACACAATCGAAAAAGCTTGCAACTGTCGGAGAAATGGCGGCAGGCATCGCCCATGAGATACGCAATCCTCTCATTTCCATCCGTTCCGCCATTGAGATGCTTCTGGAAAGTCCGAATCATAATGAGGAAGAAAAGACGCTGGCCCATGTTATTCACAAGGAGGCCAGTCAATTAGAACGGGTGATTCGTGAATTCCTGATGTACACCCAGCCCCCTCGACCAGAACCCACACGTGTCCAGTTAAATAACCTTGTACAGGAGATACTGCAGGAAGCGATGAAAAGGGACGATTTTGTCCCTCGCATCAGGATTGAGAGCCACCTTGCTCCGGATTTGCCGGAGGCCTATCTGGACCGACGGCAGATTGGGCAGGTCCTGTGGAATCTGCTGCAAAACGCCCGAGACGCAATCCCTGAACAAGGCACCATAAAAGTCTCGACCCGATGGGAGGCGGCAGGGGGTCCCCATCGACGCAAGAGTCTTTTTATGATTGTTGAGGATACTGGGCAGGGATTCGATGAGACATTGATAGAGGAAATATTTAAACCATTCTTTTCAACCAAGGATGATGGAGTCGGGATGGGCCTGGCTCTGGTCCAACAGATTGTTGGGTCCCACGAAGGAGCTATACAGGTTGAGAGTATCATGGGAAAAGGATCGCAGTTCACGATTCGATTGCCAGTCATTTCCTGAGGTTGAATAAGATGGCCCAAATTTTACTGATCGACGATCAGCCTTCTATTTTAACGAGTCTTTCTATCCTGCTTAAGAGACAGGGACACAAGGTAACCTGTGGCCGGAATAACTCTGAGGCAGAACATTTCCTGGATAAGCAGCAGTTTGATCTCGTCATCACTGACCTGCGGATGAGTAAACCCTTAGCAGGGATGGATGTTCTCCGGGCTACCATGTCACGTCAACCTCTCGTGCCCGTTATTATAATGACCGGCTACGCAACCATCGAAAATGCAGTGGAGGCAATCAAGGCAGGTGCCTTTGACTACATCACAAAGGGTTTCTCTAATCAGGAGTTTCTTCAAAAAGTTGATCGGGCCCTACAGCGGGGCAAGCATGCCGGTGAAGTATACGGGCACGAAAGGCCGGATGTTCATAAACAAATCATAGGCCACAGCAACGCCATGATGGAGGTCTTGCGGCTTGTGGACAAGGTGGCGGCCTCTGACAGCACCATACTCATACAGGGGGAGTCCGGCACGGGCAAAGAGCTCATAGCCCGGGCCATTCACATGAAGAGCCTTCGAAGACATCATCCATTTCTGGCCATTAACTGCGGCGCCTTTCCGGACACCCTCCTGGAAAGCGAACTTTTTGGCTACACAAAGGGAAGCTTCACTGGCGCTTCCCGGGACAAAAACGGCCTTTTTGTTGCAGCCAGCCAGGGAACCCTGTTCTTAGATGAAGTTAGCGAGATGTCTCAGGCAATGCAGATCAAGCTGTTGCGTGTTCTTCAAGAGAGGGCTGTGATGCCGCTGGGGAGCACCGTTACCCAGCATGTAGACGTACGTATCATCGCAGCAACGAACCGCGATCTTATTTCGGAGATCAGCAAAGGCACCTTCAGGGAAGACCTCTATTTTCGCCTCTGCGTAGTCCCTGTCAATATCCCTCCATTACGTGATCGAAAAGAAGACATCCCTGCCCTCATGCAGACATTCATATCTCGTTTTGCAGAAAGACTTCATAAGCCTACTTTGACTCTGGAGCCCCAGGCACTGGATCTTCTCTTGGCCCAGACATGGAAGGGCAACATCCGGGAGCTGGAGAACTTTGCGGAAAGGCTTACCCTGCTCGTTGATAAACAGCCGGTAAAAGCGGAAAATATCCGCGACCTCCTGCCGGCCGGTGAATCCAAGGACACCGAAGTCTATTCCAGTCTCGCCGACCAGGAAAGGGAACATATCATCACAGTGCTTGAAAAGTTTGGCTGGAACCAGAGTAAGGCTGCCCGCTACCTCGGTATCGGCAGGACCACTCTCTGGAGAAAAATCAAGTCCCATGGAATCCCCATCAAATGAGACTCTTTTCATTTTGAAACACCCCTTTTCATACTGAAACAGAT
>JAYEIR010000214.1:0-3628 GCA_034660135.1 Thermodesulfobacteriota bacterium | reverse complement strand
CTTTGCGTTGTTTACGGCGCCATCAATTGGAACAAAGACTGAATTGCGATGGTAATTCAGGAACTTGTTGTTGTCTTGAGATCTACATTCTGCATAAGGAACAGGGAGGCAAACAGGAAATGAACTATACCTTGTTAAACACTATTATTATTATCTATGTAGGCCTTATCGCCCTGATGGGGTACTTTGGCTACAGGAGCACCCAGTCGGCCGGGGATTATATTGTTGCCGGAGGGAATGTAAACCCGTTTATTATGGCCTTATCCTATGGAGCGGCCTTTATCAGTACTTCTGCCATTATCGGCTTTGGCGGAGCTGCAGGAGCCTTTGGAATGGGCCTCCTCTGGCTGACATTTTTTACCATCTTTGTCGGTGTCTTCATAGCCTTTGTGTTTTTCGGCAAACGGACCAGAACCATGGGCAACACCCTTGGCGCGATGACATTTCCTGAACTTATAGGCAAAAGATATAACTCGTCTTTCATACACATATTCAGCGCTATTGTTATATTTGTTTTCATGCCATTGTATGCTGGGGCCGTACTTATCGGAGCTGCACGTTTCTTAGAAATCGCTCTTGGCCTCAATTACGTGACATCTCTTGTTATCCTTACCGCTCTCATTGCCATCTATGTTACAACAGGAGGAATAAAAGGGGTCATGTACTCTGACGCCCTCCAGGGAAGCATCATGTTCTTTGGCATGATTTTCCTGCTGATTTTTACCTATGCAAAGTTAGGCGGCGTTACAGAGGCACACATCGCTCTTTCCGATATGGTGTCAATGGTTCCTGCCAAACTCAAGGCCATGGGGCATCAGGGGTGGACCAACATGCCGGTGTTTGGATCCTCCCTGTGGTGGGTACTTGTTTCCACCCTGGTCCTGGGCGTGGGTATTGGCACACTGGCTCAACCACAACTGGCGGTCAAGTTCATGACCGTAAAAAGCGGCAAGTCTCTCAATAGGGCCTGCCTGGTCGGTGGTGTGTTCATTTTTGCCATGACAGGGGTGGCCTTTATTGTGGGTGCACTCTCAAATGTCCATTTTCTGAATACACAGGGTAAAATAGCATTGGCAGCCGTAGGAGGAAATTTTGACAAGATCATCCCTCTTTACATAAAATCCGCCATGCCCGAATGGTTTGCATATGTGTTTATGATCACGCTTCTCGCTGCCGGGATCTCTACACTCTCGAACCTTTTCCATGCCATGGGCACTGCCCTGGGAAAAGACCTCTACGAGCAGATGCACAAGACAAAGAGTGCATCGTCAAGGCATACTATCCTGTTCGTCCGAATAGGGATCGTTATCGGTATCCTCGTGAGCCTCTTCTTAGGTTATCAGTTGCCCATCAGCATTGTGGCAAGGGCAACGGCAATGTTTTTCGGCATTGCTGCAGCGACATTTTTGCCTATGTTCATGCTTGGTATCTACTGGAAGGGAATCACCCGGGCCGGCGCCACCGCAGGCATGATTGCAGGTACGTTCAGCGCCTTGTTCTGGCTCTTCTTTGTCCACGCAAAGGAGGCGGCCCCTCTTGGCATCTGCAACGCCCTGTTCGGCAAGTCCTTTTTGATTGCCTCACATCCCTGGCCTGTAGTAGATCCAATAATGATCGGTCTTCCGGTATCCCTGATTATCACAGTTATAGTAAGCCTCCTTTCCCGCCCATTAGAACAAACACATATTGAGCATTGCTTCCAGGGTATATGATCTCAAACCCAGATAAATGGGCAGCTTGAAACACATGTTTCAAGCTGCCCATTCTCTCCCTGTGTCAGAATGAAAATTTCTAATAATTACAATCGCAGCAAATCATCCATGTTCATATCATCCCTTATCCCAAAGCGTGTCAGGGCAAAATCATATTTTACCGGGTCATCGGGAGCCAGGTTTTTAAAGCCCGATGTTATCTCAAGGGCGGTCCGCATATTCGCCTGTTTTTTGTTTGTCAGGCCTAATCCAAGGCTTATCATATGCATATGAGTATCAAGGGGAATTATCAGTTTTGAGGAAGAAATGCCTTCCCATCCGCCTGGGTCGACCTCGTCCTTCCTTACCATCCATCGCAGGAAAAGGTTCATCCTCTTACATGCGCTTCCCTTTTCCGGGTGAGCAATAAGGTGCCCGGTATCCCTGCCGCTTGAGAGGTTTTTTGAAAGGAATGCCATGCCCGGAATGACGGTTTCATCCTCCAAAGACATGCCGCGTGAGAAACATGCATTCAGAGAACCGAATCGATCGATAGTTGTTTTTGTCGCCCATAGCAGGGCTACCATGTGATTCCCCGAGGCAAAACGATGCCGGAAGTCCTTAAAAACATCTGAAAGAGACTGGAAAGTCGATCTTTCTAAAAAAACACGGGGGGATCTGCCCATTGTTTCCAGCACTTTTGAAACACTTTTCAGGATCTGCTTGACCCTTCCATATGCGAGTGAAGATGCTACCAATCCGGCTATCTCGCGGTCCCTGACGTCATCGTATTGGTACAAAAACCAAAGGGGATCCGGGTGAACATACCTGCGTCTGTTATATTGCTTATAGAGTCTGTCGAGTTTCTTTTTCATGCGAGTAGAGAGAAAGATCGCGCAATTTCTCAATGAACTTGACTGCAATAGCCGGCAACGTCCTGATTGGTGATCTTTTCCGCTTCTTCAAGGGTTTTTCCTTCAATGCCGGTTTTGTGGCTCCAGTTACCTCACATCCTTTGTATTCGTTAACGGAACACTGATGGACTGCGGACCTGTTTGTTTTTGTTCTGATAACGTCCTGACAAAGGAGCATTCTCTATCAAAAGGATTTGTTCTCATTGCAAGAGAAAACAGATAGGGGTAACTGTTTTTCAGGTATTTCATATAATCCAGCCACTGATGGACAAGTAAGCTGTATGCCCTTTTTATATCACCAGCGAGATGATCATATTCGGTAGCGGGCAAGTGCGTTAAATTTTCCCTTCCAGCCAATGCTAATTCTTCGGTCAAATGAAAAATTGCCCGGAGAAGCTCTGTAAATGATTCGTGTTCCAGTAAACTCGGATTTTCCAGAAGTCTCAGCATAAAATCCTTTTCCTCTAAAAGGAAACTGCGTAAATTTTCCAAATCGATCTTTTGAATGTCAACTCCATAATCATAATTTTTGAGATGTTTGGCAACGCCAAGAAAATCTTGTTCAGACCAATCGTCGTTCACGATAAGATCTTTTCTGATTATGTCCAATTTTGGGTCAAAACTTGAAAAATAGGTTAACAGCCTTATACCACTCTCACTAAAAAAGGCCCCTATCACCATGTTCAATTTTTCTAACCTGTTCCTCCTTTCTCGTTCCCTAAGCAGCTTTTCTATTATTAAAGTAACAAGAAGGACCTCAAAAAAGACAAATGCAATATCCCCTATAAGATAAATGAAAATATGGTGTGGGTCTCTAAAGATAACATAGTGAATAACATAGAAGATTACAGACAACAGGATAAGCAATATGCCAAATAGAGTATGGTGATTGAATAATTTCATGTGGTACCCTTGTTAATCCCTAAATCCTGCTTCCTAAATTTCCCCTTTTCCCAAGTCCGCAATCCAGCGCGAAAATTGATGAGGCGTCAGCAGATCAAACGTGTAATACTGCTTTGCATC
>JAYEIR010000213.1:0-2152 GCA_034660135.1 Thermodesulfobacteriota bacterium | reverse complement strand
CATAGTTTTTTTGAAAATTTTCCTGCAATTGCAGCAGGGAGTGTGAGCAGAGCGATCACCATTACGATTCCCACCACAGTAACAAGCAGAACTACGGTAAGGGCGATAAGGCAAAGCAGCATAAGATAGTAAAACTCTACTCTGATACCCCGCAACCGGGCGAATTCCTCGTCAAAACATACCGCAAGGAACTGCCTGTAAAAAACCAACACAACTGTGACTATCAGGACATCCAGTCCGGCAATGAGCCATAGATCATTAGCCGAAACCATGAGGATACTGCCAAAAAGGTAACTCATCAGGTCTTCATTGTATCCCGGCGTCTTGAAGATGAACAGGATCCCGATAGCCATACCTATGGCCCATACCGCTCCGATGACGGTGTCCTCTCGTTGCCTGGCCCTCAAGCTTACAAGACCGATTATGATCGCAGCAACCAGTGCAGCAACAACGGCACCATAGAGCGGATGAAGCCACTTCCAGTTGTAGACTGTCTCGCAGTAACGGGCCGCTCCCATGCCGGCCAGGACACTGTGGGCGATTCCCCCTGCAATATAGGTTATCCTGCGTGTGACCACATAGCTGCCAATAACCCCGCAGGCGATGCTCGCAAGCAATCCTGTCAACAGGGCATATTGCAAAAAGGTCTGTTGTTGTAAGTCAGCTATAAATTCAGCCACTGGTGTCCTTCCTCAGAGCAGCGGTGGTCGTGTCTGACCATGCGCATGTCAGAGCCGTAGATTTCATTTATCATCTCTCCGGTGATTTCACTCGTGGGATGCACGATGACCCTGCGGTTTACGCAGGCCACACTCTTGACATAACGTGAAACAAACCCCAGGTCGTGTGTGACCAAGGCTATAGTGATGTCCTGATTAAGTCGGCTCAAAATCTCGTACAATTCAGTCTCCATGAAAGTATCGATGTTGGACGTGGGCTCATCAAGCAGCAGGAGTTCGGGCTTTGATACAAGGGCACGAGCAATAAGCACTCGCTGGCGTTGCCCGCCGGAGAGGGACGAGAAAGAACGGTTCCGGACTTTATATAGATTTATCTCTTGAAGGGCTTCTTCTGCAGCAGTCCTGTCTGTCTTACCAAAGAAGCCTAACTTCCTGCCGTTGCCTAACCTTCCCATAAGGACTACGTCAAAGACATTCACCGGAAACAGTGAATCCAGCGATGCGTACTGGGGCATGTAGCCAATCTGTGAACGGGCCTTTTGCGGGGGCTGACCAAAAACACTTATCGTGCCCCTGGCAGGCTTGAGCAGCCCTAATATAAGCTTGAGCAGGGTCGTCTTCCCGCCGGCATTGGGACCAACTATACAAAGGAAATCACGCTCATCTACCGTCAGGTTGACGTCCTCCAATACTGGTGAGCCATTGTATGAAAATGACACGTTATCAATCGAGATCACGGGTGGCCTTGGCATTTTTTGTCCCTTCACGTTCCAATATTTAACGTCTTCTGATTTATGATTCCTGACCTTTCCGGTCTGTCTGGTGCCCTCTAACCCCTGACCCCTGATTTTTAATGGCATCTGCGATGTATTCAAGGTTTTTCATATAATCTCCGGCAAGCGGATCAATGGGAAGCACGATCCCGCCTATAGCCCTTGCTATGGTTTCGGCATCTTTTTTCGCAAATTGGGGCTGTACAAAAATAACCCTGATGTTGTCTTCCCTGGCCTTATTAATAAGACCTGAAAGCTGTCTTGGGCTGGGCATCTTACCCTCGGTTTCCACGGCTACCTGGATAAGCCCGTAAGACCGCGCAAAGTAGCCAAAGGCGGGATGGAATACGTATATCTTTTGCCCTTTGAGTGGAGCAAGTGTCTTTGCAAGTCTTGCGTCCAAATTGTCAAGGTCAGACTGAAAGGCCTGGAGATTTTTTTCAAACTTATCTGCGTGTTCCGGAGCCAAACCGGTAAGGGCATCGCAAATGGTGCGGGCCTGCATCTTCACCTGCTTGGGATCAAGCCAGATGTGGGGGTCCGGGACCTGGGATCCCTTTGATGGTCTGAAGTAGCGCAAGTGAACGCCCTTGCGCGTGTCAACAACGTTTAGATTCTTAAGGGTCCTGGATATCTTGGGCAGGAATACTTTTTCAAAAGGTACGCCAATTCGGAAGTACACTTGTGATTGACAGAGCC
>JAYEIR010000212.1:0-2166 GCA_034660135.1 Thermodesulfobacteriota bacterium | reverse complement strand
TAGGATGATAAGGATTCAAGGGGTCAAGGGATCAGGGGTTCGAGTTAAAAGTTTGGCAAAGGTCATATAAGCTATGCTTAGAACTTTACGAACAATAGGTGACCTGCATTATATTGAGACTGGTAATTAGAGATACTCAAGGAGAGGAGAGGTCGAGAGGATGCTCAAAGCACTTATTAAATTGTTAGAAAGAAAGCACTCGACCCCTTGAATCCTTGAATCCTCGAACCCTTTACATCAACTAATCGGGAGAAGAGCCGAATATTGTTAGTATGGAAACAGACAAACTGGTAACCAGGGAAGACAGGCTGGATCTGGATATTCTCCGTAATAAGCTGAGTGGGTCTCTTTTCGGCATAAACGTGGTTTTCCATGAAAAACTGGATTCCACAAACACCCTGACAAAAGACCTTGCTGCAGGCGGTGCACCGGAAGGCACTCTTGTGCTGGCCGAAGAACAAACCGCCGGCAGGGGCAGGATGGGAAGGCCCTGGCTCTCTCCGAGATATGCCAACCTGCTGTTCTCTGTGCTTCTAAGACCGCATTTGAAAGCGGACCAGGTCTTTATTCTGACTATGACATTTGCCCTGGCAGCAAGCGATGGGGTGGAGGCAGTGAGCGGTTTAAAACCAATGATCAAATGGCCAAACGATCTTTATCTTGGTCCAAAGAAATTAGGAGGATTGCTTACGGAATTTTCGGTCAAAGGAAAAAGCGCCGACTATGTCGTTTTGGGGCTTGGTCTAAATGTGAACTGGCACCCAAGTGATCGGGAGTCAATTCTCTATCCAGCCACAAGCATCCGGGAAGAGACCAATAAGAAAATTTCAAGAGAAGAGTTGCTAACAGGAATATTAGTGCAATTTGAGGACTCATACAGAGATGTAACGCTCAGGATGTCAGATCAGTTTTACAAGAAATGGAATGAACGTTCAATGCTGTTCAAGAAGAAAGTGGAGATCGAGACTGTGGATGGGCGCATTTGTGGCGAAGCGCTCAGGATAAACCGGAACGGTGCTTTGATCATATCAAAGGACAACGGAGAGGAACAGAGGATTCTCAATGGTGATGTGTCGGTAAAATTATAGCCTGTAAACATGACCCACTCGATCCCCTTTTTAACCTGCTAATCATTGAGCTGTTACGAAAAGATCCTGAATGCTTGTTGTAGCGAAGCGGAAATCCCGTCTTTAGCGGAGTTGGAATAGGGAATTTTTTTATTTTCTTAATCCGTCAAAAATGACTATAATTGATGAGCCTGTTTCAAAATGTTCAATTTTATGCAAGGTCAAGGAAGGAGAGAGTTTTAACCAGAGGAATATGTTGAATATTTCGAAGATTAAAATTTGAGCCTGGCGCAGAGATTGGGAAAAACAGGCGTTTTGAACTTGGCTCTTGATGATTATGTTATAAGCCAATGCAATACTAAATTTTTTATCTGGCATCAAGCATCGCGGTGCCTCATCTGTTTGAGGCAAAGCTTCGATAGTTACTTTTTGATAAAGGAGAAAGCTTATGTCAACAGTCCAGCCAAGGGGTGCAAAAATGCGGCAGGCCTTAAAGTGGATCTCTGGAAAAAAACAAGATGATGAGACGACACCGATTGCAATAGTCATCCAGGAGGCTGCCCTTCAGTTCAATTTATCTCCCAAGGAAGAAGATTTTCTTATGTCTTTTTATCAGGAAAGCATGAGAGGATTTATCAGGCTATAATAGTGGTCAAATGTTGACGATATCTTCCTCCTTCATATTCCTGCAGGCATATTTCACAATGATAAGGAAGACAAAAAAGATCGTGCTTAAACATACAGTGCCTACGAGTACCGGAACCCAGGAACCGGATTGTGCGCTATGTGTCAAGCCGACCCAAACAAAAATAATGGAGATAAACGTAAGATAGGCACCAATCACGCCACATATGACAATCAAACACAAGAACCAGATATATCTCGAGTAATGGGTTTTGGATATTGGTGATCGGACCTTGTCGGTTAGCTGATACCCTGAAAAAAACATCAGAATTATTGGGCCGCTAACAATCATATTTCTGAACCCTCGAGTTTTTTATTGAGGAACCTGACCTGGTGCATCAACTTGTCGTCTGTTTTCATCCTACGCTCTACAATCTCCGAGGCATAGACCACCGTAGAATGGCTCCGGTCTATT
>JAYEIR010000211.1:0-2167 GCA_034660135.1 Thermodesulfobacteriota bacterium | reverse complement strand
AGTTGTGGTACGCTTTTGGCGTTACAATTTTGAAAAAAAGATAGGCTTGTTTTGGCCAACTCAATCGGCATCCAAAAGGGCTAATGTCCTTTAACTTTAGGCATTTTAGGCACTTTAAACTTTAGGCACTTATGAATGCATGCAGTAGTAATCCCCCTTCGAGGGGGCAAAACAAGGCCACGTCCTCTCGGCGTGGATTCTTTACTGGAGATATGCAGGTTCCCGAGAGTATTCTTATTGTGAAATTGAGTGCCATAGGAGACGTGGTACACTCGCTTCCTCTATTGGAGGTACTGAGAGCAAATTTCCCTCACGCCAAAATTGACTGGCTGGTGGAAGAGGATTCATCTCAGGTCATTAAAGGGCACCCGGCCATTGATCGCACAATTGTATCTCGCAGGAAGTCATGGCAAAGGAGACTCCTGAAAGGTGGGCATTTTAGCTCGGTGCTGTCGGAAGTAGTGGCGTTTGTGAAGCAATTGAGGTCAAGAAGATACGACCTCGTTATAGACGTTCAGGGATTGCTGAAGAGCGGGATTCTGATCGGTCTTTCCAGGGGTAAGAGGAAAATTGGCATGAGCGGGGCCAGAGAAGGGGCATGGTTTTTTGTTAATGAGAGGTCGATTCGTGTAAGCTATAATGAGCATGCGATTGACCGTTATCTCAGGATAGCTGAATATCTCGGATGCGATTTGACTCCCTGGAAAGGCGATATCCCCGTTCTCGAATCCGATAAGCTGTTGATCGACAGGATGCTGGACACCAACAGCCCTGGAAGGAGACCTCTTGTGGCAATTAACCCCGTGGCCAAATGGAAAACAAAGCTGTGGGAACAGGAACGGTTTGCAGCCCTTGCAGACAGGCTGATGGATGATCTGTCGTGCGATATTGTATTTACAGGAAGCAAGGAGGATCGAGCCGTTATAGGAGATATTTCCGGAAGGATGAGTAAAAAGCCAATGAATCTCGCTGGTCAGACCGGCCTTAAGGATCTGGCCTACCTTTATACCAGGTGCAATGCCCTTGTAACAACGGATACAGGACCAATGCATATTGCTGCTGCCATGGGATGTCCGGTGGTTGCCCTGTTTGGCCCAACCTCTCCACTGCGTACAGGTCCATATGGTAAAGGACATAAAGTCATCAGGGCGGACGTTGATTGCAGTCCGTGCTTTAAGAAAACATGCGGCCACATGATATGTATGAAAGAAATCAAGGTGGATGGGGTTTTTGATGCAGTCAAAGACCTCATAACTGTTCACGGGTTCAATTGAAAACAGTTCTCTAATCGAACCCCCGGCCAATCTCGTAGAAACTCCTTAATTATGAGGTTTTACTGAGTCGGGATTGATTCCATTAATCTAAAATCTAAAATCCAAAATCGTGCCTGAACAGGGCTTTGTTCAGGCACGAATTACCCTCTATTAGTAAAGGTGAAAAAATGGTTATCAGTAAAGAACTGCTTGATATTCTGGCATGCCCTAAGTGCAAAGGGGACATCCATCTCAATGAAACAGGCGATGGCCTAATCTGTGAGAATTGCAAGTTGCTGTACGAGATCAAAGACGATATTCCAATTATGCTGATCGACGAAGCAACATCTCTCTAAAAATATGAACCCTTCCCCCGGTTGGCAGCGCGGTTTTTTTGTCATCAGGCCCCGGCGTTCGGCCAGTGGCCACTTTTGGAAAAAGGAGGAGATATGGATATCCAGCAAGCAGAACTTTTACGTGAAGTGAGTAATGATTTTGTCCGGGAAATAAGGAGCATCACGACCAAGAAATCCTGTAATGAGGGGGATATTATATTCCGGAAAGGAGACCCGGCCCGTTACCTTTATGTCTTGCTCACGGGGCGAGTTAGGCTAAGCATTGGGGAAACCGGACGTGTTGCGCATATCGTGAGCCGGCCAGGGGAGGGTTTCGGGTGGTCCAGTCTTGTCGACAGAGAAGCCTACGCTGGTTTTGCAACATGTGAAAACCCGACCATCTTGCACAAAATTGATGCTCAAAAGCTCTCCAAGATCCTGGAAAAAGACCCTCAAAGTGCTTCCCGTTTCTTCAAACACCTTGCCGGGATGTTGGGAAACCGTCTCCTTCAAAGCTACGGCCGTTATGAGAAACTCTTTGAGAGAGGCACCCTGGTGTAAGTATGAAAAAAGGTGTCA
>JAYEIR010000210.1:7780-11034 GCA_034660135.1 Thermodesulfobacteriota bacterium | reverse complement strand
GAGACGCGAAGCGAACAGGGAAATGCCCCGTCCAATGTTCATAAAAAATCTGAAATTGCTATTTCCTGAACTGGAGGATTTGCCTCACAATGACACACTTATGCGTCTATTAGCCAGGATTGACGTCAACGAAATTGAAAGCACCCTTATTGAATTAGGAACGTGGACGAAACAACTTCCGTAAGTAGGCGCTCGGATTTAGGGTGGATTTGTTCGATCCGAAAGCTCAAAACCACAGTAATAGCAAGACTATTTCGAGGATTTTGAGATTGAGGACCGGACAAAGATGCCCTGAAGCCGGGATGCATAGTTGTGGAAGTTATTTCGTCCACGTTCCTTAGTCAGGAAATTGATACGGAACAAGAAATTTGTTCGGTATTTGGTTGATGATCGTTACCCCATTGCTATTGATGGCACCCAAAAATGTGTTCGAGACGTAATTTGGAGTGAAGAATGCCTGCTGGGAGTCAGCCCCATGTGCCTTATCAACCCCAGGGCAGGGTAAACCACAAAAAGCCATGAGCACAAAAAATAAGAAAAAAAATTAGAAAAGAAAAACAAAATAGGGTGAGGAATGTGGGTCACAGCCTGCGGCCAAGAAAAGGCTCGAAATGGTACCATTCAAAAGGGTGCTTGCGAAGCGTTTCTTCCAGAATGTCTGCGTATTGCTGGGCTGATTCCCTGATCACTTTTTGTCTTTCCGAACGGGAAGCAGCTTTAATGAATAATGGTCTGGTTATGACAAAATGGTACTGGTTCTTGCCGGTACGAAAGGGGAAAAATAAGAACAGCGGCGCGTCCGAAAGAAGGGATAGGGTATGTGGAACCTCCGGCAGAAGGACTTCATGATTCAGGAATTTGACCGGAACCACGCGTTGATTCTCATTCCATATGATATCTCCTGTTAATGAAACCAGGCCTCCTTGTTTCAGGAGTTTTATGCCCTCAACCAGGTCAAAGGGTGATCCGCCGTCGCGATCAACGGCAATAATTTTTATTCCACTATTTGACAGGCTCTCCTTTTGCATATTCTCAATCTGTTCTTTATGTTTGATGCCCATATAGAGAAGCAGTCTGGTTTTTCGGAGTTTGCCTTTCAGAAGATGGGCAGCCACCTCCCAGTTTCCCATATGAGACATCAGGATAATTCCCCCTGTCTCGTTCTCCACGGCATCTTCAATGTGTTTCCAGCCCTTGGACGTATAGGAGATGTTGCCGAAATCCTGAAGCAGAATCCTGTCGAGAAAGACATGTGTGAAATTATGATACTGGCTCCAGGCGCACCATATGTGATAATATCGGCTCTTGTCCGGAAAGAGCTCCCCATAGAACCGAACGCTGTTGACCACCCTTGAGGGGAAAAACAGGAAATAACCGGTTGAAACGAACCAGGCAAATATCGTAAAGACCCACGGGCCCATTTTTTTTGAAAGAACGATAAAAAACTTATAGAATAGTGCCTTCATGACCTCTGTTTCTTTTCTCCTGTCTTTGCCAGAAACCAGGTTTTCTTATGGCCCGTTCCTGAAGGTTCCACAACCACCTCCTCAAAACCTGCCTGGAGTATCATAGATTTGATTTGATCTGCTGACCTGTAATGGCATGATCTTCTTAGAATCTTGTGCCACACATTTTCGATCCAGCATGCCCGGGGAATCCTGTTTTTGGAAGGAGCAATTGCCCTGATAAGCAGACTGCCATTATCCCGGAGCTGATCGTGAACCCGTTTCAGGGTGAGACTTAGTTCGTCGTCTTTCAGGTAATGCGTCACGTCTATCATAATTGCCGTGTCAGGCGGACCCGGAACAATGGGAAGATCCGGTGGGCTGCCTTGCTTAATCGAGCCTCTCTCGCCAATGACCCTTGATGAGATCCTGACCTTGTCATAATCAGGTTCAATACCATAAACACGTGCTTCCGGGAACAGCTCAAGAAGCCAGACTGCGTTTACACCATATCCGCTGCCGATATCCATAATTGTCTTCGGTGTATTAAGAAAACGGGCCAGCTCTGAAAACAGCGGATCAAATATTGTCTTAAACCGTGCCAGCAGACGGGGGAATGCCTCCATGTGTCTGTATCGTCTTATAACACATGCGGGGGTTCTGCC
Organism: Thermodesulfobacteriota bacterium; assembly: GCA_034660135.1. Lineage (GTDB taxonomy): Bacteria > Desulfobacterota > DSM-4660 > Desulfatiglandales > Desulfatiglandaceae > JAYEIR01. The sequence continues at coordinate 8,924 of JAYEIR010000210.1, read as the reverse complement.
TGTTCCGGTCTGTCGTTCCTGCTCCTGAAACCGGGCAGTGGCAAACAGAGGCTTCAGGACAGACGGCAAAATGGCAAAGGCGCCTATGAGCGAGTAACAAATCCCAAGAAGTGATATTAACCCGGCACTTCTGAGCATTGAATGGTCGGAGAAGTTCAAAACTCCGAATCCGATAATTGTTGATGACGACGCCAGGAAAACCGCCATCCTGATAAGTCCCAGGGATGGGTCTGTGTCATAGCCATAACGCTGGTAAGACCTGACAAAGAATATTGAATAATCAATGCCCATGCCGATCACCACAATAGAAAGCATGAGTCCCGGGATATCGAGCGGATGTCCGATAAGTTTCAATGTGCCCAACGTGCATATAAATGCAAAACAAATCGGCAACAGGGAAATCAGGGTGAGTTTTAGATCGAAAAAGAAAAGAAATAGAAGGAGAACAGCACTTGAGCCAATTATTATCACCATCTTTTGAAATGTGGAAGACAGGAGCTCCCCAAGTCTTTTTGAAAAGAACCTCGGATCAAATACCCTTACTGATCCCCCGGACCTGTATTTTGAAAAAAAGGTTTCGGCAGCGTATGTATCGCCAGGGGTCAATGTAAGAAACTGGATCCATGCCGACTTGTCAGGGCTTTTGGATATGCTTAAGAGACCTAAGAATTTTTCGGGTATATAGGGTCCTTTATATCCAAAATTACAGACTGTCTTATAAAATGGTTCAAAGGCGTTGGGGGCAAATCCCAGACCGGAGGATGCCGATTTGACGGCCTTTTTTAGTGCCCTCACCCTTTCCGTATTCCAGAACTCCTGCCATGCTGCAAAGTTTTGCCGGCCTCTCTCCTCTCCGGGAAAAATCATGGATGGAACAAATGCGGAGGATAGGGTGCCGGAAGCAAGGTCCTGTTCCAGGTTCCATGACAGTTTGTCTCCTGTTTTCTGGAGGTCGCGTATGCTGTCTGCCTGTGTCGCTATGAATACCCTGGAAAAAATATTTCCCCAGACATTTGAAACCATATCTTCGGCAGCCCTTGTTTCACTCGTTACGGTATTCATGGCCCTGAGATCAACATGGAACTCCGGCTTTGCAAAAAAAAGCATGATCAGGGCAAAAACAAGGGCTGCACAGGCCTTATAC
>JAYEIR010000210.1:5369-7680 GCA_034660135.1 Thermodesulfobacteriota bacterium | reverse complement strand
GGAAGGATCCTTTTTCGCTTTGCAGGGGGCATTGCAGGGAATATCCTGGGAAAGACGGTATGGACAAAAAGAAATGAAAACGCAATCCCAAGTGCCGCGAATTGGCCGATCTGGCTGAGAATGGGGAAACCACTAATAGAGAGAACCGAAAAGGCCCCGACCGTTGTCAGCGTGGCAAGCAATCCCACGGCCCGTACCTCCCTGGCAGCCTGTTTTCCGGATGTCTCATATGGGCGGTCAAGGAACAGGAGATAAGCTATCCCGTGATCCACAGTGATCGAAATAATCGCCCCTCCAAAACCGATCGTCAGGATCGAAATTGAATCATGCAGCAGGGAATACACAAAGAATGCAACCAGAGTTCCTGCTATTGCCGGCAGGAACGACAGCAATCCCAAATAAGGCCTGGGAAAAGCAAGGATAAGCAGAAGGGCAATCCCGATAGTGGAAAACAGGATTGCCCTTTGCATATCCCTTTTTGCCAGGAGCTCATTATCAAGAGCCGCACGATATGCGCCGACCGGCGTAAGTGTAAAATTATATCCCTGTGGTGCATACTTTTCGTTCAGGTCTCTTGATAAATTATTAAACAGCTCAGTTGCTTTTCGGGAGAATGTCGTATCCGTACCCGAGCATTCCGGTTTTGCAGTTATGAGGAGATGCCTTCCATCGGATGATAAAAAGTGCCCCCCGAATATTTGGACATCCTTTGACGGAGCAAGGCATGCCAGCCTGGCCATGACAAGATTCCTCAGGCCAAGTGGGTCTTTTGAAATCATATCAGCCTGGCCGATCCCATCTATATTTAACAGCAGCGAAAGATTCTCCTCAAGCTTTTGGTAAACCCGCCCCGGCTCTATCATTGGCTTGATTTTGTCATTCAGATCCTTTTGCGTGAACATTACCGGCAGGTTATCTATTATATAAGACACAAGCTCAGGAAATAGATCCTGAACCGCTTTCATCCCCACCTCCTTGAATAGCCTGCTCTTTTTCAGTCCCTTCTCAATAAAGTCGGCACCGGCAACAAGTGCATCCGGGTCGTCTTTCTGAAGGCTGAGATCAATGACCAATTGATCCTGGATCGGATGATTCATGATCACGTATCTGGCATCCGAAATTACAGTGTCGTTTTGAGGTAGGGATTGGATGATATCTGTGTCGATTTCTATCCGATGTACGGCGAAGGCAAAGAGACATGCCACTACAGCAGCAACAAGGATGGTTATTGGAAGATTAAAAGTTTGTTTATCTTTTTTGCGCAATTTTGACCTGAATCTGTGCTCCTGCCAGTGAAAGCTGTCTTGTCATTGTTTTTTACGTATGGAGGAAGGGATAAAAATACGCTGTACAATGAGCCTGGTAAAGGTATTAGAGTTTCTAAGAAAGTCGATAAACGGGCGGAAGTGGGATATCCTTTCCATCTCCGGACCATAATTTACGCTGACAGGTCCTTCTATTACAGGAGCCTTTTTCCACTTTGCTTTTACCAGAATCTCTACCTCGAATTGAAATCTCTTTGCCTTTACTCTCAGATTCATGCTTTCAGGCAACGGATAAATCCTGAACCCGCTCTGGGAGTCGGATAGCCTGGGGCCGCCTGAAAGCAATACCCAGAAATTCGAGAACTTACGTCCAAACCGGCTTGTCCAGGGGGCATCTTCCTTAATCATACCCTTCCTTACTCCAACAACGATGGGCCTCCTATTATCAGGAATTGTCCGAATCAAATGCAAGGCATCTTCCGGATTATGTTGGCCATCAGCATCCACGGTTATGGCCCAATCAGCTATTTTGGCAGCATGGACAAAACCGGTCATGATTGCTGCGCCCTTACCCATATTCTCTTTGTGATGCAAGATATGAATGTTGCTGATGTCCTTTATCCTGTCGTAGGTCGAATCAGTTGACCCGTCGTTCACAACAAAGACCGGGATACCAAGTTTGACGGCCCTCTCTACAACGTTCCTGACCCTATGTTCATGGTTATACACAGGAATAACAAAAGCGAATTTCCCTTTTTCAGGTTCCTTCAGGAGTTCGTTATGCGCGTAATGGGTCTTCATGGTCAGACAATCTCGGGCAGGAATGCTACGGCCCAGGTTCCAGGACCCATATGAGCGCCGGATGTTAATGACAGCGGTTGCAGGATAACATCGGCAAGAGGATAACGCTTTTTGATTTCCTTTTCAACGGTATCAGCCACCCAGGTCCGGTTATCGGAGTATTGCAGCATGATAAGAGGGCAGGAGTCTTTGTCAAAGGATTGTTCAAGCCTTGAGAAAGCAAATTCTATTTGTTCTTTTTGATT
>JAYEIR010000210.1:0-5269 GCA_034660135.1 Thermodesulfobacteriota bacterium | reverse complement strand
CTCATGCGAATCCTCACGAGTTACGGAACCGGCAGCATCGGTCATTATATGAACACACTGCTGTATGTCGTTTCTCTTGAATCGGGCTACCTGTTCCCCTATATTATCATCCGACCATTGCGACACATCACCAAGGGACTCAATTTTTTTCCTCACCTCGTCCGGGTTATCCGTATGCAGGTGAACCTTTAGAAAATCTTTCTCAGGAATTACAACTACACTCTCGCCATATTCAGAGAGTCTTTGAATCTTTTCTTCGGATTTGTCACCAAGATGCACGACCATATCCACGCAATAGCCCTCATCTTTTTCCTCGTGAAAAAATGATGAAATATGGAGCATGCCTTTAAACACTTCTGTGACAGGCTGAAACTCATCGCTTTTACCTATAAGGCCTTTAAAGAATCCTTCGAGAAAAATATACATCCCGAGAGCCCCTGAATCTACAACCCCGGCTTGCTTGAGCTTTGGGAGTAATTCAGGAGTGGATCGGACTGCCTCTTCGAGATGGGGGATTGCCTTTGATACGTACTCGTCGAGATTGCTGATGTCATGCTTTTCAACGGTTTCAACCAGTGCATCGAAAACAGTCAGCATTGTCCCGGTGCGTGGATCGTGAACCGCCTGCCAGGCCTGGTCCCTGCCCGATTTTACTGCTCCTGGAAATAATTCTAATGAATCAGCAGTGAGGAATCCGGAAAAAAAACGGGCCGCAATATTTCCTGAATTACCTCGGGCTGAAATCAAAAGCCTGTGAATGGCCTCATCCGGGTCTTTGTACCATTGCCGCAGCGGCGTAAGCGTAATTGTCAGATTACGTCCCGTATCTCCATCAGCAACCGGGAATACGTTGATGTCATCAAGGAGATCAGACCAGGCAGCTACCCTCTCGACTCCTGAAATAAGTGCCTTTTGAACATCTCCATCCATGTCTAAAATCCTAATGCCGTTCGAATATCTTCAGGTATCTCGAACATCATTTCCATTTTAGGGTATTTCACAGCAACTTGATCACTTTTTCCTCTTGCGCACACCGCATTGTCCAAAACGCGTCTTATCTCAAAATTCATTGTAATGATAATTCGTGCATCAGTGATTGTTGCTTTGCATATAAATTCGTCACGATGCCGGAGGGCAACAATATGTTTTGTAGAGGTCCTTGTGATGGGAAATAGAAGTCTTGTTTTTTTGAAATATTCGTAGAGATCAATGCCAGCCTGGTCAAAGAGTTCAAACCTGGCAATATCAAAGTATTTCAGGTAATTGGCATGCCAGACCATGTGCATGGGATCAAGGTCATGAAAGGGAACAGTCAGTCTTACCTCGCAACTCTTAAGTTTTTTCTTATCCATGATCTGCAAAGAGGTTTGTCCTTTCTATAATTTTCGCCTTTAGTCTTGTGGCCTTAGCCCCAAGATTTCGAACTGTGCAGTTAAGTTTAAGCTATGTAGATTGAGATAAACCTGCATTCACCGCAGAGACGCGAAGAACACAGAGATAAATGATTTTCTCTTTGCCTTTGACAGGACGACAAAGAGAAAATCACTCAATTTAGTTAGTCGTATCAAAATAGTCTTTAAGTTTACCTTATTTGTGTGTCCACCTTAAATGCTGATAGATAAGGCACTGTTCAGTTATGTTAATTTATGGATGGCTATCTCTTTTTGTTTTTCGGCCTCTCAACGAAAAACAAAAAAAGAAGTAACCTCTGCGAACTCTGCGGTAGAATACCTGACCGCACTGGTCGCAAAATTTAACTTTCATCCGCATCCGTTGCGCAATCGAAAATAACCGAAAATAACATAAATTTTATCACGTGTTGAAAAGAAATCATATAACACTTCGCTCCGATCTTGCAATATGTAAAGTATGAGAACTTCGAGACGCCCAGGGAAATGTACTGGTCTTTGGCAGTATGACTGAATCAAGCCCTTATATTCAGCATCTCCCTCAAGTTCTTATAGATTTGTCCTCAAAGGCAGGGCTTGGCGAATAGAATATGAGGGCGGGCTGTATCATGTGTTATCCGGCATTAGCGGAGAATACCCAGGTCATTAAAGGATGACCGTGATTTACTGGGCTATCTAATTTGGAAAACCTGCATGCTACCCAACGAAGAAACAGGGCGGTTATTTGGCATGACCTGTGTTCAGCGGTAAACCACATTTTAAGTTCCATACTAACCAGAATGCTAAAGTAGCCTGATCTGCGGGCCAAATACAACCATATATTCACTATACAAGATGTGACACTAAGGCAGATTTGAGAGCCACTGGTATGCCGGTGCAACCAATATGGCCTGGTCTCCATTGGGCGTCAGACGGTAGCCTCTGGCGTCTTCGACAAGTTGAATGGCCGGCTTTTTCAAGATGCCCTGGAACTTCCTAAGGGCTGAAGAGGGTGCTGTATCTGCAAGCTTGGCCTCAATCAAGACAACCGGCTCCCCCTCGTTCGCGATGACAAAGTCCACTTCCTGCTGTTCCTTGTTCTTGATAAAGTGGAGGGAGAACGTTCCGTATCCCATGTCGTTCCATCCAGTGACTGCCCGATAAAGTTCCAGGGCCACCATATTCTCGAACCGAGCTGCAGGCTCTCTTATCCGGGGGATATCCCAGAGATAGAGTTTGCGCTCTTTCTGGATGGCCCGCGCAATTTTCCGGGTCCAGGGACCAATACTGAAAGTGAGGAAAAATCTTTCAAAAACGGACAGCCAGCTTCGAACGGAATTGTAGGATACTTTCAAATCGGAAGCTAACGAAGGTATGGAGAGCGGACTTCCCACCTTGGATGGCAACAGGAAATAGAGCGTTTCCAGATCTACGACAGATTTGATGCCGGTCAGATCACGAATATCCTCACGTATCAACTGTTGTGAATAGATGTTTGTCCATCGGCGATAAGTCGTCTTGCGGCCTGCGAGGTACGGCTCCGGAAATCCGCTGAATTCAGATAACCCCCTCCAGATCTCCTTCAACTCACCGGTATCGGCCATTTCTATTTGCAGGGGATCCTGCAGAAAATGGCTGATCTCCCTGTTTCGGTTCCCCAGTTCTGAAATCGTTAAGGGCCACAGGTGAAACAGAAAATAGCGCCCGGCTAACGAGTCCCCTCCCTTCTGATAGAGATCCAGTCGCCCGCTCCCAGAGACGAGAAATCGGTATTCGGCGTGAAACTGATCGTAGATACCTTTGAGGTAGTTCTTCCAGTCTTTGTATTTGTGGATCTCATCAAGGACAATCAAGGGAACTGATGCGTCCCTCCGCTCTATGGCCTCAAAGAAGCCGGGGTTTTGCAGGAAGGCGGTTCTGTGATCAGCGATATCCCAGTTGAAATAAAGATGGTTCGTAAAGGATTCGCAAATGATATGAGCTAAAGTGGTTTTTCCTGCCTGGCGCGGCCCCACAAGAAATATCATGCTCTTATCAGCAGCAAGGTCCTGCCAAATATTCAGATAAAGCGTCCTCGTCTCCATGCTGACTATTATTCATAATAACGAAAAATAGTCAAGGCTATTTTGAGATAAACTGAAAAATAGTCAATGTGCATTTTAAGCCATTGATTTCCCAGCCAGGGAGGATTATCTGATAAGAACTTCCTTTTTTGTGTGGGGAGTATAGGCAAATTGGCGTTGTGTGTCAAGAGAAAGTGCGTCGCAACATATAGCGTGTCGGGATTGTGGGATGGCGGATGCGGTTTTGAGTGTTTAGAAAAAGCGATGATTGGGACGTTCCAAACTGATATGGGATAGGGAATTGCCTTTAATTGACTAAGACTGGATAAAGCAGTCCATTGAATCCCAAGGCCTTTTTGAAAAATTATCCCCGCCAAGAACGGGATCTTCGAGAGGCATATATCTAAATGGGATAATCCGGATCGCAGTAGAGATGATCCTCACACAAAAGGAGCTGAGAATTTGAATATTCTGTACGGATGTATAGTGGCGGCGCGTTGGATTTGGGGGGCGGCCTATCCTTCCTCTTCTCCCACAGGCCCAGGTGCTTGAGGATCTTTTCTATGACCTGATCATCCTCTATAAACGCTAATATATAAAAAGGGGGACGTCCTTAAATAATCAAATAACTTGACAACATACAATTGTAAAAATAATTTGTGGTCATGCTCAGGTAGCCCGACTTGATACTCCCGGCCTCTTGCATCATATCATGTCATGATAAGGGGGATAGAGCGCCGTAGGATATTCAATGATGATAAAGATCGCAAAAACTTTATTGAGCGGCTTTCTATTTTCCTATCGGAAACCAAGACCCAATGCTATGCATGGGTATTTATGCGAAATCACTATTTATGTTGAGCTCAACATAAAATATGAGTGTCCATCAGGCAATAAGCACTCACCCGAACATCCCAAAACTCAACAGCCTCTTGGAGCAAAGCAACAAAAATTGCACAATCTTTCTTGCCGGGAAAAACCTCTTCTCCCCTTCTGCCTCGATTCATGATATGATACCAGGCGCCAGCGTATTCTATCCGTAATGGTCTACTCATACATCCTATCCATAACACAAAAGCAAGGTAAGGTCAAAATGAGACAGACTATGACTATGACTATGACCCCAGACTATTCAACAGCTTTGTCAAATTCCGTTTCTGCATGCTCGTGGAAATAGAATCTCATTTCACGTGCTTTGCTCGAATTTTGGCGAAAACTTCTTCACCTGGGACAAGCTTAGCTTTGCCTTCCTCAATTTGGGATACGCGACGTTCCGCTTCCTCTGCCCAAAGGCGATCGATTTTCTTATCAACTGGAAGGTTGAGGCTCGTAAGAAGCTTCTCAATCAAGCTTATACGGACGTCTGCCGGAAGGGATAGGGCTTCGTTAACAACTCTGCCATTTGTTGTCGCCATATTATTCCTCCTTTACTGAACTATTTAAACATACATTACAAGGTAAGGCAATAATGATTCATAAAAGCAGAATCGCGAAAATCACCGGTTTTATCCGGTGCATTTTCTGGTTAGAAATTCAGTTTCGTGTTCCAGAATTTCTATATCGCTCTTTTTAGCCCCAAAAATGCAAATATAGACCCGTTTTTAGGCCCTTTTTCGTTTTAACCATCTTAATTTATGGCGTTTTGTTTGGCCCCAGTTGTACCAGTTGTCCAGTTGTATCCCCATGCTTTGACGTGCCAGATTCATGGGAGCGATTTCAGGTACATCTCCAGGTACGTCGCTGCATTTTCCGCAGCAAGTCCTGCAAACCTGGAGAATTCTCTTTCATTGGCCGGGATGCCGACCCGATCAGACATGG
>JAYEIR010000209.1:0-2183 GCA_034660135.1 Thermodesulfobacteriota bacterium | reverse complement strand
AGAAGTAGCAAATACTTTAAGATGACGATTGGTATAATAGAGTGACCTGCAAGAATGATTTGCTTAGTGATGAAAAGATCAGGAACTTTGCCCAAAGTCTGATTGAAGAGCAGAATACAATGACCATTGCTACTGCTCTAAAGGATACGGCATGGGCCGCCCCTGTATTTTATGCAAGCATAGGATTCGATCTCTACTTTTTTTCCGATCCCGCATCGCGGCATATCCAGGAATCCCTGCAAAATGATCAGGCTTCAGCAGCCATATTCGTCCCGGCTTTGACCTGGCAAGATATTCGAGGAATTCAGATGTCCGGCAGTATCTCCCAACGCTCTCCGGGATTGGAGTCATTACGAGCCCTGCGTGCATACCTTAAAAAATTTCCTTTCACAAAGGAATTTTTCACTGGACATCAAAAACTTACTCTGGATGCATTCATTAAGAGATTTCGGGTCAATTTGTATCGGTTCCGACCAAGCCTCTTATATTATATAGATAATCAAATCCGTTTCGGCTTCAGACAGAAGGTTCCTATCTGACCATTTTTCTCACCGTGCATGCTTTAGCAAAAACTCCATTGTTGCCACTCAGGTTGTCCTTTTAGACCTGCCTGTCCCCCTCCTGATAGGGAAGATTCGGTTTTGGAAAAGTATAGCTGCCTGTATATTTCCATGCTTTTTATACACGTATAGCTGATGTGAGAGGCAATTCATAAATATATATTATGGGTGCCATAAAAAAAAACGCTTTGACATTTACCATGTCTTCCTATTTGTATGATTATGATTAACATAGCGTTGAATTCTTGGCTGCATACAGACATTACGATTCCTGTATGCTCAAATGAAATTTCACCGTTTTTGAAGTCTTTAAGATTTGGCCGTGCAATTCCGCGTGATTGTGGAATACCTGCAGGTTGTCCGGAAGGGGGGTGAGAACGACTGGAGGGAGAAATGGATATCGCTGAATATTGCAATCAATAATAACACTATTCAATGAAGAGAGGGGGTCTTTATGGCAGAAAAAAAACAGTTTCCGTTTGCAGAAGAGGTAGTCCTGCCGCCTGAATTAGAGGGATGGGAAGAGATGTACCCGCCCCAACGCCTGTTTAGCAAGGACAGGGCGGAATGGGAAAAAAGGCATTTCTGGTACCATGACAAGATCCACGCACCCGAACCAATGTACCCGCTGGACGATATCTTTCAGGAGGCCTGGCAGATCTCACTTTCCCAATTCACGACAAGGGTATTCTGTATCCCCCCTGCCCAGGGAGTCGCTCAAAGGATGCTGGGCTGCTACATGTACATTACGGCGGTTGAACCGCCCCCCGGGGAAGTGATCGAAAAAAAGGCCGAATTGTTCGGCAAAAGGGTGCCCTATACCTTTCAAAATTATTTGAAGCAGTTTGATGTATGGCTTGAGAGGTTTCAAAAACTGGGAAAAGAAATGAAACAGCTCCATGTCCCGGAAAAATTGCCTCAGTTCGTGCCCGAGGATGAGGTCATTCCCATGCCTAAAGGGACAACGGACGGCTATGAGGTCATCGAAAGTTTCAACACCATCGTCAGCCAAATCTTCAAGGCCTGGCAGTACCACTTCCAGTACCTGAATCTCGCCTACCTCGCCTACCTGATGTTCGTCGATACGGCGAAAAAACTCTTCCCGGGCATTAAGGAGAGCACCCTGGGCAAGATGGTTGCCGGGGCCGAGGTCTCCATGTTCCGTCCCGAGGAGGAACTGTGTCGTCTAAGCAGATTGGCGGCCGCCAAGAACTCCGTGAAAGAGATCGTCAAGGGAGACGGCAGCGCCGAGGAAAAGATGAATGCCATGAAGAATACCGAGGATGGCAAGGCATGGCTCGAAGAACTGGAAAAAATCAAGGATCCCTGGTTCTCCGTCTCCTGCGGCAGTGGATGGTACCATTACGAGGGAAGCTGGATCAACAAGATGGACGTGCCCTTCAGTTACATGCAAAGCTATATTGAAAGACTCGAGAACGGCCAGAAGATTGAGCGAGATTTGAGCGAGATTTCTGAAGAGCGGGACAGGGTTGTCTCGGAGTACAGGGCGCTTATCAAATCGGATGACGACCGGAAATCCTTTGACGATGCCTTCAATGTCGTCCGATCCATTTACCGGTACGCGGAAGATCACCTCTTCTGGGTGGAACACTGGTTGCACAC
>JAYEIR010000208.1:0-2187 GCA_034660135.1 Thermodesulfobacteriota bacterium | reverse complement strand
ATCTAAATCGACCGCAGGTTGCCCGTGGGACGGGCTATGAATGAACCATTGATGCTCAAACCGGAAATCTGTCAATTTTCTTGATTCTAACCTGAGTTTACGAATTAGCAAAATCTATTCCTGTAACCAGCTGTTATAAATGGAATATATTGCCGACAATTGTACCCCCTAACTTGATAGATATTTTCCCATTTTGAATAAATCGAAAAGCCGTTCTTGAACTTCATCCATCTTGGAAACAACCGATTGCGTTGCCTGTTTATTTTTTCGTTTCGGAAATACATTCAGAACTTCTCGTATTCCGGAAAGCTTTTCATGTAGCCTATTTACGGACATAGGCATTGATGCCTCTTGAATTCTTTTCATTATCAAGGCTCGAAGAAGCAACGATAATGAACAGTAAAATCCATGGATTCTTATCTTTTGGTCTGTCCAGTGAAACATAGGCCACCAGGTTCCAGTTTTTCTGTCTTTCATTTGTTTGAAAATATCCTCGATAATATATTGGCTTCGATACGTAACAATAATATCTTCTGTCGACCAGGTATGATTGTCTGTTATGATGATGTTTTTCCCCAAATATGTATCTGAAAGTTTAGCGTAAGCGTTGGTGTCTAAAATATAGATAAGAACCGGAATAGCATTATGTTCAGTAACAGTTGTTTTGATTAGAGTCTTCATATGTTGACCGGAAAGAGTTGATGCTACCTGTTTTTTGATAGATTCTTTTGTCGGTGTTTTTCCTCTGGTGATTCTTCCCGAAATACGATCCTCTAACTTGGTGGAAATAACTGAAAGTTTGCCGAGACATTTATTTATTTCATTATTAATGGATTTGATTTGTGAAGTATAAAGGTTGTTGTTGAAGGAAACCACGACAGTTAAGGTTTTCCCATATATTTTTTTCCGCGTACGAAACGCCTTAACCTGATCCAACTTGGGATGAGAAAGGGGAATAAGGCATTTATCATTATTGGAAATTAAAGCCAAATCCTTATGATCGTCCGGCTTGACGGAACCAACAAAGTGAAAACCGGAATCCCCCACAAATTTATTCAGATTTTCTTGAGAGTTATTGCCTTTATCAAACACGATTGTCAAGCCATTGTCCTTTGGCTTCCTATCTTTAAAGGCACGAAAAAAGTTTTCAATCACTACCCCAAACTCTTTTGAATCATGCCTGTTGCCGTCGAACACATCGAAATATAACGGAAAATGATCCTTGCGCGTGCAGAACAATGCGTAATTGATTTGTCTGAGATCACCGCGACCCTGTTTGTTTTTTCCTCTTTTTGCAAGGGAACAACGTGCATTGAAAGATCCAATGAATGAATAGAAATTAGTTCCATCATAAGATGCACAAGATAAATCTATATTTTCGCGATCCAAGATCGAATTAACGAGTTTCATCCACGTTAATAGTATCTTTTCTTCTTTAATAGAAGACATGTTGTCCCAAAAACGTTGGGAGCTCAGGGATGTTCTATTCGTTTCAGGAAACACTCGAAAAAGGATTGTATCACGGTACCAGTTCCACATAGAGCGTTTGCTAACAGCTCCTATCCCACGGTTTATTGCAGCCAAGGTCAAATAGAAGCCAATAGATAATCCCTGATTCCGTTTAGGGAGGACGCTATCAATAATCGGGATCATGTTGATTTCTTCAGCAATGTTTAAATAGGCAGAGGGAGCACCAAGCTGAAATATTTCGGCATACGTTGGTTTTGGCGGCGTCCCCTCCACGGCTTCAATTATTTTTGATAAAGATCCTAAATATTTCTGCCATTTCCGTCGAGGCTTCCCGTCTACCCGCTCACTTTCCTCAGCATAGTAATAGGAGATGCCTTTAATTCGCTTACGAGTCATATATGCCATGAAATATGGTACCCCCTTCCCAAAAAATGTTATGTTAGGGGGTACAACTATCACAATATTAGGCACATGTCAAGCTATATAAGCATTTCTTTGGCTGTAAAAGTTAGGGGGTACGTTTTGAAACTGTAACTACCAGAAAGTAAAGGATTTATTTGATTTAAGTGGGGTTATTTCGTAAACTCAGGCTAAGATGGTAATGCCCAAAGTTTTATAAAGCGGAGCGAATTGGTTGAACCAGCGCTTAGCCGCCGTATTTTCACAGTCTTGTTTTTTATGTCCGTCCTGCGGAGTAATGAACTCCGGAGGTAAGGA
>JAYEIR010000207.1:0-2188 GCA_034660135.1 Thermodesulfobacteriota bacterium | reverse complement strand
CTCACTTTTATAGTTTATACGCGTTAGTCAAAAGGCCATTTTTCGTCGCCGTGTTCAAAAAATTCGCCTGACCCTGTCTTTTCCGCCTTTCCAGCAACACCAAACTTCGATCTATAGTTCCGGTTATAAACGTAACCTCCCCTGAAAACTCATCTTCATTCCATTCCCCAACGGCATTTGACTTATTCAACATAGCCAGTTAAATATCATTACCCTTTTCAGTGATCAGATTAACATCAATTATAATCCCCAGAATGTCGCGAACTTTATTCGGAATATCTGTAAGTAGCTTCCCGGCATCAGAAATACCGGTCACTTTTCCTTTATCATCTTTACCAATATATAGTGTTCCTGCGTTTGCATTAGCAAAACCGCATATCCATTTGAAACCTTAATGGTGAAACTTACAAATCCAAATCCGCCCCATTCTCATTGAGCCAACGAGCATATTTTTCGAAATCCGGCATAATGCGGGATACCAGTTGCCAGAATCTGTCCGAATGGGTCCGCTCAATAAGGTGAACCATTTCATGAACCAGAATATAATCAAAGACCCAGATAGGAGCCATGACCGAACGCCAGTTGAAATTGATAATCCCGTTTCGGCCACACGATGCCCAGCGATGTCCCAGGTCTAAAATCCTGATGTCTTTTACCTTCACCCCGATCCTATTACCATAGCGTGGGATGTGTTCTTCAAGCTGCCTTTTGATCTGTTTTTTGTACCAGGCTATAAAGTGCTCACGCGCACCAGCTTTTATCGGGTCCCATTCGTTTTGTATAAGAAAGGAATTCAGTAATTGAGCATCCGTAAAACCCCTGCGGATTCCAACACTGACCGTCTCTCTGTAAACTGAAAGCGGGAACTCAACACGGCCATAGAGCTCTTTTAGCAAGTGCAGTAGGTTCAATTTTGAAAAAACCATAAGTGGACCAGCGTTTGAAACCACTTTTATTGCCATTCTGAAAGTTCCTCTTTGATCGTTTGCTCGGAAAATTCAGGGTCTATATTGTGGTGACGCGCTTCTCGGATCAGATCCTGCTTATTAAGCCCTATTTGTTCAGCAACATAACCTATAGAACCCACACCATCCCGATATAGCTAAATTGCTCGCTCCATCTTATACTGATGAATGCCCAGGCGAATAATCTGTTTGAGAGTCAATTCTTCTTAAGGCAGTCCCTTAATCCACCCGCGTGGTATTTTGACAGTAATGTCTTGTTCCATAATATTGTTTCCTCCCTTAGGGAAAAGGTATGATTTCTTTTATGTATACAATTGTTTTAATACCCAGACATATCACATCGCCAAACTGTTATTAACTGAATTATTTGAATCCAGCCCAGTACAATCAGCTCGATAAATTGAAGCCGGTTGTATAAACCGGAAATCCACGGATTTCTCGTTTTATGGGAATGCCGAAAATAAAATCAAACGGATTAATTCCTCCACAATTATTCAAATTGAAAAAGCGGTCTTCATCAAGCAAATATATTAGAGCTAAGCAATCAATCCTGCTTCCTGAAAGCTGTAATATCCCTTTCGGGTGACAATGAGGTGATCTATAATCCATATCCCAAGAATCTTTCCTGCCTCGGTCAACTGCTCGAATGATAGCGGGACGCTCTTTTAAAATTTAACAACTCAATTGATAAGCATGATTTCAATTCAATTTTAAAAGAGCGTCCCCTCTCCATCTGAGACTATAAGAATCTGGGGAAACGGAGTCAGGATATCCTGGGGAGGAAACCTAACAAGGGATAACCAGATGCAGGTAGTATAGCATAATGCTACACGGGAAGCTGTTATTAATACAGCTTCCCACCATTAAAGATATATGATCTCTAAATTTATGCTAACTATCCTGCTTTTTACCTTAAAAAACCCAAGAAAAATGAGCGGAGCGAATTTCAATAATTGTAATTTAGGCGACTGGATATTCGACATAAGCCCAAGTTCAAAAAGTAAGTCGCGCTATAAGGTGCGCCATGAGGCCACAGACGCTGCATAGAGCGTTTTTTGCATCATGGTAAGGGGGTAATAGCTTGAATAAAATTAAGGAGGCTGAGGGTGACCACCATTTTTTAGGAAAAAATAGAGGATGCTAACTAAAGCCCCCGACTTTGGCGGGTGAAAGGTGTTCGTGCCTATAGATAACCCAGGAGAAAATCGTCAGGTAGAGAGCGG
>JAYEIR010000206.1:0-2192 GCA_034660135.1 Thermodesulfobacteriota bacterium | reverse complement strand
GGGCCTGCCCAACTGTACTGACCCAGTGAACAAATCCACATAGATTGTCTCTTTCTTTTCACGGTCATTTGTCAGAACCACCAGCCCTCCGCTGCTGCCCCCGCTTGGGAAAAAGAGGATTTCGAAGATATCCGAATCAACTTGTTCATCATCGACCGAATAGGCCTTTTCCAGTTTGACCCCCTCAGGGATATCATAGGGCTTGAATGTTGCAGCAGATTCGACATCTTCATCCACAAAATCCGCTTCTAAATCCCCGGATCTTTCCTTAGGTATCTTGATTGTTAGGCGGTTTTTCTCGAAATCAAAGGTCGCCACATATCGTCTCTTCTCAGATGCAGCATGGCTCCTGGCATATCTCAGACACGCTGATATCTTCCTGGAAGCAGTAGCAAGATTCAGATTGCTTCCGTGGCCCGCCAGTTTGGGTCCCACCAGCGCACTGACAAATCCAATAATCACCAGGACCACCAGGAGTTCGAGGAGTGTGAACCCCTGCCTCATTCACCGATAGCCTTCCAATTTACAATATCGATATCATTGCCTTCACCCCCTTGGCTCCCGTCAGCTCCCATGGAAATGAGATCATAATCTCCATGTTCGCCTGGTGCTTCGTATAAGTATTCATTGCCCCAGGGGTCTTTGGGTATCTGTTTTGAAAGATAAGGGCCGTCCCATTTATCCTCTTCGCCGGATTTGGACCTAAGGGCCTCCAATCCCTGCTCTGTTGTGGGATATTTTCCCACATCCAACCTGTAAGTATCTAATGCTGTTTCAAAAAGGGATATCTGGGCCTTTGCAGCTTTTTGCTTGGACTTCTCCACCTTTCCGAACATACGCGGTCCAACCAACGCAGCAAGCATGCCCAGGATGACCATTACGATCAACAGCTCAATCAAGGTGAACCCCTTTTCTCTTTTTTTATATCTCTCCATAGCTACTCCTCTCAAAAAGGTATCTCATTCATGCTGAATATGGCCATAAGCATGGATATAACGACAAATCCTACGACAAGCCCCATGCACAAGATCATGGCAGGTTCAAGTAAGCTGATTATTCTTTTAACCATATCCCTTACGATCTTCTCGTAGTTATCCGCCACCCTCAAAAGCATTTCGTCAAGTTTTCCTGTCTCCTCTCCCACTGTTATCATCTGGATAGCCATAGAAGGAAATACCCCTGTTTCCTTTAAAGGTTTTGAAAGTCTCTCGCCTTCCTTAACTCTATCATAGATTTTTCCCATGGCCAGGGAAACCACCCGGTTACCGATGATATCCTTGACCAGATTAAGGGCCTGGAGTATAGGGACACCACTCTTAGTCAATGTCCCTAATGTCCTTGCAAAACGCGATACTTCAATTTTTTTGACCATTTCGCCTACAACCGGGAGACTCATCTTGTATTCATCATATTTCAGTCTACCGGCCTGGGAATTCTTGTAACGTTTGGCGAGAAAGAAAATACCCGCAAACACGCCTGTGATCAACCACCAGTAGGTCCTCAGAATCCCGCTGAAGCCCAACAAAAACCTTGTTGAAACAGGTATTGTCTGGCCCATATCGGAAAAAATGATAGAAAACTTTGGCAGCACAAATGTTAACAGGACTATTATTGATATACCGCCCACCATAACAAGGAAAAGAGGGTAAATCATGGCGGATTTTATGTAATCCTTCAATTCCTGAGAGCTTTCCAGGAATATGCATAACCTCTGCAGGACAAGATCCAGCACCCCTCCTGATTCTCCTGCTTTCACCATATTTACATAAAATGTGGAAAAGATCCTGGGATGTTTGGCCAGGGCATCTGATAGATAGCCTCCCCCCTGAACAGTCTTAAGGATATCCTGGATAACCTCCTTAAATTTGTCCTTTTCCACAACTCCGATTAATATTTGTAACGCCCGGTCGACAGGCAGCCCGGCTCCGAGGAGGGAAGAAAGATCCTGCGTAAATACCACAACATCTTTGGTAGAAACCCCTTTTAGAAACGAAAAGGCATTTTTCGTTAGAATCGTACTGAACCAAGTGCCTCCAATTCCCACAGGCCCAATCTTCATGGGAATATATCCCATATCCTGAAGCCTGGTCACAGCGTCTTTTTCGTCCAAGGCTTCAAGTGACCCGCTAACGATCTTTCCGGAATTGTCGGTTGCCTTATATGAAAACGTGAGCATGATAAATTCTACGTTA
>JAYEIR010000205.1:0-2205 GCA_034660135.1 Thermodesulfobacteriota bacterium | reverse complement strand
TTAATAAGCAATGGCGTGTTTGTTTCGAGTGGCATGACAATAATGCTTATCACGCTAAAATTGTAGACTATCATTGAGGTGTAAAGATGAATACAAAAGAATTGCTTGATCCTATTACCCCAGGTGAAATTCTGCGGGAAGATTTTATGGAACCGATGGGTCTTAGTATAAATAGACTTGCACGAGATCTTGTTGTTCCGCCCAATAGGATAAGCGGAATCGTCAATGGCAAACGTGCTATTACAGCGGATACCGCCTTAAGATTGCAACGCTACTTTAAAATTGAGGCGCAATTTTGGCTGAATCTCCAGTCTGAACATGACTTAAGAATGATTAAACGCAAAATTTGGTCTGATATTGAACGTCGCATCTTACCGGTGCAGGATATGCAAGCAATAAAAGCTCATGGAGCCATGGCATAAACAATCACTTCACCTGACCGCCAACAGCTCGGCGGTGTTTTCGTTCAGACAATATCTATTCAGGAGGCACAAAGGCACACATGAAAAGTGCCCCTTTGTGCCAGTTACCAAAGGAATTTCAACATGACTGACGGAACAAAAAGATCTGATATTATAGCCGGCCTGAAAGTTTCCATTGTATTAAAGCAGGACCAGAGAACCGGAAAGCTTACCGAAGGCATCGTGCGGGATATTCTGACGAAATCTGCCACACATCCCCACGGGATCAAGGTTCGCTTAGAAAACGACCTTGTGGGGAGGGTCAAAACCATTCACGGCTGACCTCAGATCAACTCTCTGACAGAAAGACAAAGCAAAATAACTGACGACAAGGAAAAATGTGAATCATGTTGGTTAACCTTCCATACAACAATAGACACATTGAGATACGAGTGCCCGACGATGCTGCTGTGTACCGTACCTCTTACAGGGAGCCCGAAACCGATGCCCGCGAGCTTGTTCTGAAAGCCGTGAGAAACCCCGCTGAATGTCCTCCTCTTTCAAGAATGCTCAGGACATCAGGTGCGCAGTCGGTGGTCCTTGTCGTCTCCGACATGACAAGACCCATCCCCTATGCCGATTTTCTCGATACTGTGCTTGAAGAGATTGAGGATGCGGCAGTGCCAGGAGACAATATCCTTATCCTCATTGCCACGGGTATGCACCGGCCGACTACCGCCGCGGAGCGGGAGCACATGTTTGGGCCAGAAGTGTGTGAACGATATCGCATCATCGATCACCATGCAGAGAAAAGCGACGAGCTTGTGACGATTAACGGAACAAGCCATACCGGACGTCCAATAGAACTGAATCGCTACTTTGTAGAAGCGGATTTCCGCATCGTAACAGGGTTGGTGGAACCACACTTCATGGCGGGTTTCTCTGGTGGCCGAAAGGCCGTATGCCCAGGGTTATGCTCCCTGGAAACCGTAAAGGCATTTCACAGTTTCACCTTCTTGAACCACCCCTCTGCGAGAAATGGGAATCTGGAGGGAAACCCACTTCATCACGAGGCTCTTTCGATTGCCCGGCAAGCTAAGGTGGGTTTCTGCATCAATCTCGTGGTGGACAGGAAACACCGACTTGTAGATGCTGTTGCAGGCGATTTGGAAGCATCCCACGAGATAACCTGCAAGCTCGTGAGTCAACATGCGTGTCCCCCGGTGGAACAAGAAAAGGACGTAGTCCTCACCTCAAGTGGTGGGTACCCATTGGATGCGACCTTCTACCAATGCGTAAAGGGAATGAACTCCTGTATGCCGACAGTCAGAAAAGGGGGTGTTGTTGTTTCAATCGGAAGCTGTTCGGAAGGTATAGGGGGGACCGATTATAAGAATATCATGTATGAATATTCCGGTAGATGGCGGGAGTTTCTGAGACACTTGCAGAGCAACGACAATACCATGAAGGACCAGTGGGAATTCCAGATGCAAACCAAGGTCCTGGAGCATGTTGGTGACGATAATCTAATCTTTGTAACCGATGGCCTCAGCACTTTGGATTTGAACAGGCTGAGTGTCAACGGCATACATGCATCGGAAGGCCACATTCAGGAAAGAGTTCAAGAATTATTGGACGGGTTCATACATGAAGGCCGATCTCTATCTGTTATCCCGGAGGGACCTTATTGTGCCCCCATCAAGTAATTCCGGGGACACAATACATTATGCGTATATGGTTGCCCCCTCGCCAGGAAGGTCCCTGGAAACACGGTGACAGTCTACAGCATATCCACCTGAGTAGT
>JAYEIR010000204.1:0-11176 GCA_034660135.1 Thermodesulfobacteriota bacterium | reverse complement strand
TGATTCAATGTCTTCAATCTGCTTTCGTAAATTATCCGCCTGATCTTTCAGGCGTTTCAACTCATCTTCCTTTGATAACGGGGCGGCCTCGGGCTGACCTGAACCACTCAATGCTGAACGGCCCATTCCGCCGCCTATTCCTCTACCCTGGCCTATCCCCATGCCTCTGCCCATACCACCTCCGCGGCCCATTCCTCCACCCATTCCCATGCCGAAATGGCTTTGTACATTAGGAGCGGTGGTACTGGACAGTGCCCCGGATTTATATTGCTCAACAGCCTGACGTACCTGTCCGCTTACACCTGTTATCACCTGCACACCGGCCGCGCCAAAAGTTTGAAAGGCATTGGGCCCGCAATTTCCGGTCAGTACAATCGATACACCTTCGTTTGCCATGAGCTGGGCAGATTGAATGCCTGCGCCTCCGCCTGAAGCAAGGTTTGGATTTTGAAGAGATTTAAATTCAAGGGTGTCCGGATCAATAATCAGAAAGTAGGGGCACCGTCCGAAACGCGCCTCTACCGTATCATCAAATGTGGGTCCTGTAGATGTGACTGCTATTTTCATATTTTTTATCTCCTATTTAAAATTCTAATACAGTTTGGTGTTTTGTCAAAAATCAATATTTAATTAATAGTCACTGTCTTCACTCATATTCATTCACGGGCATACTCTTTGTCCTCCCTGTTTTTGGTCGCATAATACACAATGGTATTTTTACGTTCCATGCGAATTTGCTCGGTTCGCATCAATTTCCCGAGGTATTTTGACACCTCGTTGAGATGCATACCAAATACATCCGCAACCTGATCCGCTGTGCAAGGTCGTCGTTGCAACATTGAAAAAATCATTTCCTGGTTCACCTGTATGTGGTCTGCATGTTTCGCCCTGAACTCCGCAATAACCTCTGCTTTCGGGTGAAACAGATTGGTCAACTCCTCCATACGTTCTCTGGACAGGGCCGCAGCAAAATCCTCCGCCGGTGGACGGACAGCCGTATTGATCTGGATACGGTCCGGACCAATTTCCTTTGCAAAAGCAGCGATCTTGCAAACATCGTCAGGGAACGAGTTCATCCCTCCTACCAGGAAGACCTCCATCCATAGCTGTCCTTTGAATTGTGAACGGAAGGCCTTCTGCCCTTCAATCAATTGATCAAACCGCAACTGTGGATGGGGGCGGTTCACCCAACCATAGGAGGCCTGATCCCAGGCGCTAAGGGAAACCTTCACAACGTTTGCAAGAGATGCCGCATCACGTACTTCCTGAAGGTATAACATCGTGCCATTAGTCAAAAGCACGGCAGGAATTTCGCTGTTTTTACGTACGAACTCAAGGACCTCCCCGAAACGGGAATGAAGCGTTGGCTCCCCAGAACCGGAAAGGGTGATATAGTCCGCCCTGCCATCTTTCTTCAGCCATTCTCCCAGTTCCGATAGCACCATGTCTGTTGGGACATATTCTTGCCTGTTTACTGTCTTTACCGTCGTTCGTCCCAACTGGCAAAATACACAATCCATGCTGCATGTCTTGTAAGGGCTCAGGTCAACGCCCAAAGAGCGCCCGAACCGCCGGGACGGCACCGGACCAAACAGATATTTGTAATCTCCCATTGATTAGTTTTTCCCCCTGAAGTCCTTTCAGTCCTTACCTCCGCATCCAGGCATTTTAAACTTCGAACTGGAAATGGCTCCAGTTAAATAGGCATCAAGCACCTCGTCAACCGCGCCTGCGACAAAGGGGATAATCCTGATACCATAAGTCTCGATCATGTTGGCAAACGAATCTGAGACGGCGCCGCAAATTAAAACCTCTATTTCCAGATCAGACAGCTTTGCAGCCCGGGAAAAAGGCGACTCGTACTGAAATGGCTCAAAACGCCTGCCGGTTGCCGTGCGCTCATTAATGTCTACAACAAGCAAGACCTGTGCACAATCAAAAACAGGGGAAATACGATTTTCCCAGACGGTTAAAGCCACTTTCATTGCCGATATCTCCATGAGCCTGACCTGGACTACCGCAAGTTCTAAGCAAATAGCATGCCACCATTGAGAAAATGGCTTTGTCATGAAAAGAAATGTCGTATTGTCAGCCTCTTACCCGATAGTTGCTGTTTTGAGAAAGGAATATGTTTGGCGAACTGAGTAGCGATATTGCAATGGTATGCGTCGTTAGGGTTGTAATGATGCGACTCTAATGGGCTTGCTTTCATTTAGTGCGTCCATCGATTTTTGGAAGATTAATGCCTAACATTTTTATTTTTCTAAACAATGTGCTCTTATGTATGCCAAGGTCGAGGGCGGTTGCCAGGCGATTGTATTTGTTGCGTTTGAGCGCATCTGTGATCACCCGGGCTTCCACCGATTGCAATGCCGCATCGATTTTGACATGCGAAGTTGGCTGGGGAAGCAAAGCTATGAGATTCTCCGGCAAGCATTGAGGTTCCATCTGCCCTTCATGGCAAAGAACAAAGGCGTGCTCAATGATGTTTTCGAGTTCCCGGATATTTCCCGGATAATCGTGCGATAAAAGTAGTGCAAGTGTGTCATGGCTTATTCCTGTAACAGCCTTGCCACGCAAGCGGTTGAGCCTTGAGATAAAGTGTTTCACAAGCATCGGGATATCTTCTTTACGGTCGCGCAGGGGAGGTAAATCCAGCCTGATTATATTAATGCGATAGAAAAGATCCTGCCGAAAAGCCCCGCTTTTAACCAGTTCGTCCAGGTCTTTATTTGAGGCCGCTATGACACGCACATTTGCTTTGACAGGTTTTGTGCCTCCAAGTGGCTGAAATATCCGATCCTGCAGCACCCTGAGAAGCCGCACCTGAAACGCGGCACTGAGATCTCCGATTTCATCCAGCAGGATGGTGCCGCCTTCGGCAAGCGCGAAGTACCCTGGTTTGTCTTTGGTAGCATTTGTAAAGGCCCCTGCCTTGTATCCGAAAAGCTCCGATTCCAGCAGAGTATCCGGAAAGGCGCCGCAATTAATCGTGATAAAAGGTTTCTCCTGTCTGGGGCTTAACTCGTGGATGGCCCGGGCCAAAAGCTCCTTGCCGGTTCCTGTCTCTCCCTGGATCAACACCGTGCTGTCGCTTTCCGCTACTTGGGGCATGATGGTGAATATTTTATGCATAGACGGGCTGCGACTGACCATGTCACCCACCTGATAACGGGCATCCAGTTCCTTGCGCAGTTCCTCGACCACACTCATATCACGAAACGTCTCAACGCCGCCTAACACAATGCCGTTATCATCCTTGAGCAACGAAGTCGAGACCGCAACCGGAATGCGTTGTTTCTTGCTATTCACTATATAAGTGGATGTATCGACAAAGGGTTTTCCCTCTTTCATTGTGCGACGAAGGGCACAATCTGTTTCACAGATGTTGGAGCGGAAAACTTCCCGGCAATTTTTCCCTATGGCCTCATCACGCGGGATTCCCGTAATCTCCTCAGCAGCATGGTTGAATGAGGTGATATGCCATTCATGATCTACGGTAAATACCCCATCGGAAATACTATCGAGGATGATATCAGTAACGTTATCTGGTATATAATATGGTTTATGTTTTTTCATCGCGCGTAATGAGTATGATATGCTTTAGCTTCTTCAAATCGTTCCATTCGATTTAGCGCTGGAGAACAGTTTTGGGCTGGGGGCCTTTGGCCTGTTCTCCTTTTATTCTACATCACGTCTCTTTCTCCAAATAAATTCGTTCCTATCCTCACAAGATTTGATCCTTCTTGAATGGCTACTTTGTAAGAATTGGACATCCCCATGGACAAATACTCCATATCAACGCCGGGAAGGCCCATTTTTTTGATATCTTCAAAGAGACTTTTTGTTTTCCGGAAATAAGGCCTGGCATCCTCGGGGTCCCCGGTAAACGGCCCCATTGTCATAAGGCCCATGATCTTGACATTTTTCAGCTCAGAGATCTCCTTGATCAAAGACACAGCATCCTGGGGAAGTACACCCGCCTTCTGAGGTTCTTCACCACTGTTGATCTCGATCAAGATAGGCATGACCTTTCCTGTTTTTTCGCATGCCTTATTAATCGCTCTGGCGAGCTTTATTGAATCCACTGTCTCAATCATGTCAAAGATCTTGACTGCATTCTTGGCCTTATTGGACTGCAGGTGTCCGATCATGTGATACTTTGCCCTGCCGCCTGTCAACTCAAAGGCCTTTTCAGCCTCCTGGACATAGTTCTGTCCAATAATCTCAAGCCCCGCATCAATAGCTTCCAGAATTTCTTCCGGGGATCGTGTTTTGGCGGCTCCAACAAGCCGCACATCCCCTGGTAATTCCGCCAGAATCTTTTTCACGTTTTCTTTAATCATAGAAACTCTCCTCCGGCATAAAAAATATGCCTCACCAAATTACCCCCTATGGAGCACTCTTACAGCCGCTGTTTCATCCATTGCAGGACCTTGCCAAAATTATTTTTGAGCTCTGCCATGGCCCTTCCGCGGTGACTAACACGGTTTTTCTCTTCAGTGGTTAACTGTGCAAAGGTCTTTTCAAAAGGAGGATAATAGAATAGAGGATCATATCCAAATCCACCGTTACCAGCAGGTTCATGAGTGATAAGACCCTCACAACAGCCTTCATACGTAAGTGCGGCCCCGTCCGGCAGGGCAATGGCTATTATGCACTTGAAAGCAGCTTCCCTGTTTTCCACGCTCTTCATTGCCTTTAGCAGCTTAAGATTGTTTTCCTCGTCCGTGGCATGCTCCCCTGCATATCGTGCCGAACATACGCCTGGCAAACCGCCCATGGCCTTCACCATCAAGCCGGAATCGTCCGCGAGAGCGGGGAGGCCATGGGCCTTTGCAGTAAAACGCGCCTTTTTTAGTGAATTATCTTTGAAGGTTGCCCCGTCTTCCTCAACTGTCGGGATGGATGGAAAATCCCCAAGACTCTTAATTCTAACATCAAAACCGCCAAGCATGGTTTCAAACTCGGAAATCTTTCCCTGATTTCGAGTAGCCAGAACCAGGGCTGCATCAATATTCATATCTTCTCCAGCAGGAATCATAGTTGACCTAAATCCTGACCCTGTTCATTCCTTTTATATTATCTTCCATGTTGCGGGCCTGTTCCTCAAAACCGGGCTTCCCGATTAATCCGAACATTGCCTTCTTGTAAGCTTCAACACCGGGCTGGATAAACGGGTTGTGTCCAAAAAGATAACCGCTTATGGCTACAGATCTTTCCATCATATAGTAGATCTGTCCCAAGTTAAAGGCATTCCTTCTTGGAATCTCGACAGTCATGTTGGGAACTCCTCCCTGATAATGGGCATATGCAGGCCCTTCCACAACTTTTCTGTTAATGGCCCCCATATCCAGGCCCGAATCTGCGAGAAAATTAAGACCATCCGGGTCGTCATCTACAGGGGGAATCCAGATTCGATTATCATGTTCAAGGAGCAACAAAAAGGTCTCCATGATGTTCCTCTCTCCTTGCTGCACCATCTGCCCGTTGGCATGCAGTTTCTCCGAATACACAGAGGGAGACACCCACAAACCATGGCCCTGGTGTCCCTCACTTTCAGGAAAAAGCTGTTCCATCCATCTTGCAACTGAATAGAGAGACACCGCGTTGGTCGGCACCACTTCAATCTTCTTGCCTGCAAGCCATGCAGCATAACGGACAGCAGCGTGCACAAGGGAGGGGTTCTTCCAGAAGTCATCCTGCATGGCAATTTCTCTCATATTCTTGAACCCGGCCACAAATTCTTCGATATCAATGTTGACCATAGCGAGTGCCACCAGTCCCATGTCTGTCAGTACCGAAAACCTTCCGCCGATATTATCAGGAATAGTGAACGATCGATAGCCTTCCTGAAGAGCAAGCTTTCTTAAAGGCCCTTTTGTCTTGTCCGTAGTGACAATTATCATCCGGTTTGCCTTGTCCCTCCAGTTTCTCTCCGTTAAATTCCTGATAATCCGGAAAGCGATTGCGGTCTCTGTCGTGGTACCGGACTTGGAAATAACATTGATGGCCACCCTCTTACCTTCCAGCATGTCCAGGGTGTCTCGTAAATAGTCAGGATCCATGTTTTGCCCGAGGAAATAGATCTGCGGTGCCCCGCCTCTCTTGTCCCTGCTCAAGCAATTGAAATACTGGTGTGTAAGTGCACGAAACGTGGCTTCGATCCCAAGATACGACCCACCTATACCGATGGAAACAAACGCATCGATCTCTTTGGCAATGTCATTGGTAATGGACTTGATATCGTTTAGATGCTCTCGGGTTATTTCCAAGGGAAGGTCCTGCCAGCCCGTCATTGGAATACCCCTGTCATAAATATCACCCTGGTTGTTCTTGAGCATGTCGTGGGCTTTCATCACCCTGGGGATAAGGTCCTCTATGTCCTTGTAACTAATGGGATCTTGCCCTGGCGTATCAAAAATGTATGTCAGGTCTAAAGATATCCTATTGGCAGACTTGAACTCCTCTGATTCGAAAGGCTCTTTCCCCTGATATCCCGACTGCATCTGCCTTTTGATGGTCTTATTCTCCCTTATCCCTATCAGCTCTATCCCCTGCATAGATCCTCCTCGCTCATAACCTAAGGTAACTGTGAACGATTACGCAACAAAAACATTATGCTTAGCACTGAGCCAACCTACCAATATTTGGGAGAACTGTAAAGTGCCGAACAGATGTATCTGCTGCCCTTCTTTCATTTCTGTTGACACATAACCAGTCTTTACTTATAAGACGAATAAGTGAAGAAAATGATAATAAGTGGTTAGGGGCAAAGGGCCCCCTGTCTTTATCCCTTTGATCCTATAAATTTTATAGTTATAAACCTTTATGTTAAGGGCGTAAGCCCCAAAATCGGGCAGGTGAGAAGCCATGACGTACGTGCTTGGGATTGATATTGGTTCTGCCTTTTCAAAAGGGATCATAAGTAGTGACCAGGAGGTCTTAACGTCTTTCTTAATCCCTTCCGGTGCCGATTACAAACTAACTGCCGACAAGGTCAAGAAGGAATTGCTTTTAAAGGTAGGGCTGTCACCAACTGACATTGCCTTTAATGTTGCAACCGGATACGGTGCAAAAACGGTGGGATTTGCAGACCATTCCATAACAGATATATCCGCCCATGGTAAAGGAATCTCCAGCCTTTTTCCTTCGGTAAGAACAGTCATGGACGTGGGCGATCTCTATAGCAAGGCCTTCCGAATTGACGAAAAAGGAAACCTCCTGAATTTCTTATTGAGCGGCAAGTGTGCAGGAGGAAGCGGAAGGGTGTTGCAGGTGATTGCCAAGGTGTTGCAGCTAAATGTAGAGGACATAGGTGATTTATCTCTGAAATCAAGAAAAAGGGTGGATTTTGGCACTGGATGCGTTGTTTTTGCAGAGTCTGAGGCGGTATCAAGAGTTGCTGAAGGCATGTCAAAGGAGGATCTTCTCGCTGGAATTCACAGGGCCTTGTCAGGCCAGCTCAAAAGTCTGGCAGAAAGGGTAGGAATAGAGAAGGACTTTGCACTTGTGGGAGGCGGTGCAAGAGACAAGGGCCTTGTTCAGGCAATGCAAGAGACAATGGATTTCAAGATCATTGTGCCGCCGGAGCCTCATTTGACTGCGGCATTGGGTGCGAGCATAATTGCTACCGAGATGTCGAAGGCCGAAGGCTGAAGCTAACAAAACCATCAAAATAAAAAGCTTTAGAAACCTCAATTATAATTGTTTCTGCCACCCAGTCAGTGGACACGACCAGGCAGCTTATCGATTTGGCCAGTGAAGACCGTGACAAAATCAGTGGACTTGGACGGGCGACAGTGTCAACATTTCGGATTCACCGGGTGCTGATGGAGCAACCGATCGCTACTGCTAAGTGGTTGGTGGAAAAGACAGGTATCACCGCGGCCACGGTAAACAATTGCCTCGATCATCTGGGGCGTCTCGGCATTGTCCGGGAATTGACTGGCGCAAAACGCAACAGGCTCTTCAGCTATACCGGGTATGTGGAAATAATAAACCAGGGGACGGAACTGACAGGCTAAGGTGTTTCTCTGGAATGGGTTAAAACAGCCCCATTTTAAGGCGGGGTGTGCGGTATGGTAAATTGGGCAATAAAAAAGGGGTCAGCCGATATCAGCTAACCCCTTGAAATAATTTGGCGTCCCCAACCGGATTCGAACCGGTGTTGCCGGCGTGAAAGGCCAGTGTCCTGGACCTGACTAGACGATGGGGACGCTATCCGCACTGCGTATCAGACAGCATAATAAATGGTCACCGTCGGGGTATTCACCCCAGAGAGGGTCTAATGACATTTGTTGTTTGGTGGGCCGTGCGAGAATCGAACTCACGACCAACGGATTAAAAGTCCGCTGCTCTACCAAACTGAGCTAACGGCCCATTCCAAACAAAAAAGTATAACACCTATCACTTGTTTTGTCAAAACATTTTTCCACGGGCTTAAGGGTGGAAAAATCGGCTCAAGGCTTCAGGGGTTCCCGGAAAGGAAGTCAGAGGAGCTTGGGCACAGAAGGGAATGGTCAATATGGCATTGAGTGCCTTTAGATGCCAGGCAGTTCAAAAATATCATCACTGATTAGATCTGTTTCTTCCCTGTTAGGTAGATATGGGTAGTTCCATTGTCTCACCTCAGGCATGCAATTACCAAACGGGCGGTTGCAGGCCACCTGTCCATCCGGACCAACACATCCGGTGGTCATAAAAGGGACGCCTAAGTCGATGATCCCCTTGACCTGTTCAGCATCAAGACCAAAGTCAATGATCCTGCCTTCCGGATCAAAGCCGATGTCACTGAACCGTGCCTTGCCTTCTTCAATCAGGTAGCGGGCTAATTGAATCCTTAGATATGTGGGCCAGAGGGGCTGCGGCATGTTGCCTAACCTGGATCCCTCCTCCGCAAAAAAGGAAAAAAGGTGAGTCATCACACCCATCTCCCACAGCCGGTCCATCAGGGAAACCAGCTCCTTTTCTGTTTCACCCATTCCCACCATGAGATGAGCACCCACATGGGGATATCCGAAGACCTTGAGGGTGATTTCCAGGATCTCCCAGTATTTTTCCCATTTATGCGGCCCTGACACACCTTTTCCCCGGTATTTGTCAAACAGCTCCTGCGTGGCAAGATCAATGGCAACCCCTATCTTGTCAGCCCCGTTCTCTTTCATGGCAATCAGGTCCTGTTCGTTGAGGATAGTGGGGCTGATGAGGATAGATATGGGAAGAGACGTTTCGGTTTTGAGACGCCTTGTCATTTCCAGGGTGTGATCCCGGCATTTCCCATTGGTGATCATGGAGATGCAGGTCCGTTGTACATAGGAAGGAGCATTGTTAATTGCATTGATAATCTCTTCCATGGGATACAGGGGCCAATCCACATTTATAAAGCTTTTCTCCTGGTATGTACCTGGACGTTTTTTTGCCAGGCCGCAATAAGCGCAGTTTGCTGAACAGCCCTCCGGATAATGAACAAGGAGGTTTACGCATTTGTTGACCGCGCCACGGTACATCCTCCCCCTCAGCAAGCCGAGAGAGATGCCTGTTGCCTGGCTCATTTTTGCAAATTCGGGACTTTGTTGTTTTTTCATAGTATACACCTTGTTTTTCAGGCGCAGAGGACTTTGTAACCGGCTTACAGTCTTATCTGGTTATCCTTTGCCTCTATAATGGCACTGGTGAGGGTAGGCACATCCAACCTGTGAATCATGTCTTCTCGCCAAACCGAATACAGGTTTTTTTCTATGCTTTCTTTGCGGGCGGAAGTCCATTTGAGGGCATTTTCGAGCTGCTGAACATCTTGAGTCGTTGAGAAGAAATCTCCGGTGATCACCACACTCTCTATGGAACCTCCGGAAAGCGCAAGATAAATCTCAAGAAGCCCGGCTTTGGTCTTTAACTGGCTTACCCCCATTCTGGACCTTGGATGTTTATGAGAAAAGATCCATTCCTCACTCTGATACCTGTTTTCAATTAAATTACGAATGGACTTCTCTTCCCACTCGTCTGGTGCATCTTCCCTGAATTTTATATTGAATTCCTCTTCAAAGGCCTTGTAAACAGCCTCCATCGCGGTTTCCACCGGAACTTTCGAGCCAACCTGCTCTCTAATAGTGGTCATTCGCCGGCTGAAGCAGTTGTACCCCTTGTCCTGCAACTTAATCATAGGGGTATTCATGATATCGGTCATAAGATCAATATCAAAGTCCAACAGAAGACTGGTATGAAAGAGCAAACTGGTGCTGGTCTCTGCTGAAGCGGAAAGGCCGGCGATCTTCTGTCCATCCACCTCCAGGTCGTTCTTCGGTCTGAAGTGACCCTTAACCCCGAGCATTTGCAAGGCCTTTGTTAGGGCCATGCTCATGGATTCAAATACCCCACCGACTCCCCTCTTGAGCCCGGGATAGTCCAGATTAATTCCCAAACCCAGGGACACGATTTCAGGGCCCATAATAACAGTCCCGCCTCCCGTGCTCCTGCGGTTATACTCGATTCCCCTTGCCCGGCACCTGTCAAGCCTCAGGGCAGCCTCAATGTCTTGATACTTTCCGACAATGACCGAAGGTACGAAGGTATAGAGGTGAAGTATGGGGGGAGACTGATTATGTGCAACCGACTGGGGCAAGGTGTCATCCACCGCCAGACCTTCGGCGGTGGAATAAGACCTTGAGATATTCTTGAAGAGACGCCAATGACCTGCCATACTATTCTATTCAGCCTCGGCCTTTGCCTTTTCTTCTTCGACGATCTTCACTTCACGTTCTATAAAACCAACGACTGACTCGCCGTGGAAAAGCTTCCCCAATTCTTCCTCTAAGTTGCTTGCCTCAATTACCAGTATCCAACCTTCACCATAGGGGTTTTTGTTTATAAGGCTGGTATCTTCCTCCAGTTCCTCGTTTATTTCCACAATTTCGCCGGACACAGGGGCAACGAGTTTGCCTATCCATTTTCTGGATTGAATTTTCCCGCAGACTTCTCCCTGTTCCACCTCGTCTTCCTCTTCCGGAAGATCAACAAACACGATGTCTCCTGATTCCTTTTGGAACATGTCATTCATGCCTATTGTGACTTTGGTACCTTCCACCCGGGCCCATGCATGCTCTTCATGGTAATAAAGTTCGTCCGGCATATCATAACCTTCGATAGTAGCCATATCCTTGTAACCTCCTTTTTTTGA
>JAYEIR010000203.1:0-2234 GCA_034660135.1 Thermodesulfobacteriota bacterium | reverse complement strand
TGCCGCGGCCTGGACGATCGTGGCCGCCGGACCTTGTCCCTGTATGACCAGGTTCTCGTCTACGGTAACACCGTCGGTGACACTGCTCTGGCCGTCACCCTCAAGAGTTATCGTGCCGTAAACATCAATCGTGTCGCCGGCAGCGGCAGCGGCAATTGCCTCTGTGATGGTTGCGTAATCTTGACCAATTCCGACAGTATATGTTGCTGCCATAAGATTTGTGGAGACAAAGAAACACAGGAAAAAGGCAAAAAACGCAACTGCCTTAATCGGGCTAAGATCAAAACCTTTCTTCTTCTCATAACATGCCATTTTCATTTCTCCTCCTATTTTTATCAAAAACAAAGTAATACTACAACGACAAATATTTTAAGCTAGACTTTTGGGTAATTTTCAAGTATGTTGACACCATCAAGGACGTTAGATCGGGATACGGGACCTTGCGATTGACAAGACCCGCGAGGTACGTCCTTTCACCTCTAAGATTCATGATGATATTTACAGAATGTCTCCGACGTTATCACAAAATATAAGGCATGTCAGTGCCGATCCGATAGTCTGCACCTTCAAAATATTGGTAACGTTCAAAAGTGTGTACCTGGTGACAATTTAGCTGAAAGGATTTCAATGTTGAAGTAGCCTTTGATCCCAAGTTTCTCTTTCCAATATTGTTCCCATTTATCTCTGGAGTATTGCCTGACCATGATCATTTTAGAGATGTTTGTTACCGCCTTATCAGACCATCCCCAGGCTATTCTCTTCAGCCGTCGCCCGACTTCCCTAAACAGCCGTTCAAGTAGAGAAGTCGTCTTTGGAGCGATTACGCCTGTTTTCAACCAAGTTTCTATGTTTGTAAATAACCGATCTGAGAGGTTTTCAAGATAAGATGCCCCATTCTTATAACCCTTTTCACGAAAGGTTTTTATTAGTTCTTTGATTTCTGTTTTGCTGCTTTCGTATTTGGATTTTACTGTTTCCTTATCTTCTTCTTTGAGGATTTCGAAGTCTCCTTCGGGAAGTTCTATGCCTATTAACTGCTTTAGCTTGTCGGTTTCTGGTTGGCTATCTTTTTTCTTTAATCCGTCTTGCCAGAGGGAATGGTAAAGTCCCCTGGGGCCATGCCATGTGCAACGTTGGCTTTCAGCGATATCAGCTAAAAAATCATCAAGCCCTGTCTCTCCGTCATAAATAAAGGGGATATTATAGGGTTCAGCTTCTTTAATACGTTCTTTGATATTACGCTCTATTTCCGGCCAGGTGGTATTGGTAAAGGAACCAAGAGGTTCGACTCGACCTGCTTTGGTAATTCCTATAACGGCTCTGAGTTCTCCTTTACGACCTTCTTGCTGTTTGACCCCTGTGCCATCGGCCATTATGGCTGATAAGTCTTCTACGGATACAGGCTCTTGAAAGGTATCGTCAATATCACTGCCAATAACTATATTATGGATACCGCCTAATGATATGTCGATGGATCTTCCATCAATGAGCCTTCGATAATTGGTGTCAATGACCGCTTCGATCACCTCATGCTCAAAATTTGACTCCTTACGTGCATATTGGCCTAATTCTAAGGCGCTTAGCAAGTGAGAATATATTGCACCACAATTGCAGCATTTGCTCCTTCTTAGAGGTAAAACTAATCCGCCAAACACCGTAGAAATCTGCCGTGGCTTGCTACGATATCCTTTTTTCAGAATCTTCCGACCACGACAAAATCGATTTTCTGAATCTCCTTTTCTTACATGCCGACCCAACCCCTTCCTGGCTTTACTGGGGTAAATCTTTGTTTGGCTTAAACGGTTTGATATGACGTCATCATAGCCCATTAGAATGCTTTTTAGAATCTCCAGCATCAATGGGTTTTGGAGCTCTTTCAGCCTATAAACTATCTCGTTTAGATTGGCTTTACCTATTGCAAGATCGAAGCGAAGCGTTATATGTATTTCCTGTTCCATCACGGTCTCTTTCTCCTGGTTTTTGTTGGTGAACTCTAACCATAGAAGGAGATCGTGATTTAATCAATTTTTATACCAGGTACACACTTTTGAACGTTACCAAAATATTACCACCAATATCGGTGTTTGTCAAGCAAGTTGTCGCCTAACTGGATATTCGACATAAGCTGTGATTTTTTTGAAAAAAAATTAAAAAAAGTTCAGAAAACACGCAAAAGTAAAAATTCATCTAGTTTTACGCCTTACTCGAATCATGCCCCCCAAGGCCCGTGACGC
>JAYEIR010000202.1:0-2238 GCA_034660135.1 Thermodesulfobacteriota bacterium | reverse complement strand
TGTGGGAATGGGGGACGCTGTTACATTATGAAGTTATGATCCGCAGATGAATGCAGATGGACGCGGATTAAATGTCTTGCGTAGAGACGCCAAGACGCAAAGAGAGAAGGGTAATGATGGGATGATAAATACGGAGGTCAGGAAAAGGCAGAAGGTCAGAAGATTAGAAGGTGAGAAGGATGACTACGAGAACATTTGTTTATTTTACGCCAGTGACAGCGAAGCGTATTTAACCGGGTCGGCTCAAAATTCACGATCTTGGCCCATGAAGACATCTATTCAGTGAGGACCGTGCACGATTTATCTGTTTCTAACTCAGGTTTTGCAAGGTTCAGGGTTAGACATCTTTCTAACTAACCCTGAACTCTGAATTATTGAACCCGTGAACGGTTACTCATTATTTACTGCTTTCCGGTCTTCTTTTCCGGCTTTTTTTCCAGCTCTTCTTTTTCTTTCTTCAATTGTGAAATTTCATCTTTGAGTTCTTGGACATCGTCCTTGGTGTCTGTAGTATCTTGAAAACTTTCCGTGGTTTTTTTGTCCTTAATTTCCTCAAAGCCCAAATAGGCGGCCAAGGCACCGCCCAGGATAAACATGGCCGGTAGTGCGGCCATCAGGGCCTTTACAAAATATCCCCACCATCCGATGATCCCAATGATACCCAATACGAGTGCGACCAACCCCCCAGCTAAAGCTGCCATTTTAATACCTCCTCAGACCCTCAAAATTTTTGATACAATTACTGATGGCTTTTCAAGCTCAACTCTATTATCATAAAAAACATGACAGTTCAAGGGTTTTATGTTAAGAACTAAAAATACGAAAAACAGTGATATTCAAAACTGAAAAGCGGGGATATCGTCCACGGGCAGAATTGCCACTTGCTTTTTGTCGAGCCCTTCGTTGGACTTCAGATGTTGCAATACTTGACAAGAAGCAGGAATTGAATGCAAATATATGATAATCAGGGCGTGAATGAATGAGGAGTAGCTTAATCATGGTTATCCTACGATTTTCGGGTTTGAGATAAATCAAGAAAAAAATTATTATAAAAAGTTATGCTTTAACGGCTCAAACGCCAGCGTAGCTCAGATGGCAGAGCAACTGATTTGTAATCAGTGGGTCGGGGGTTCGATTCCCTTCGCTGGCTCCATGATAGGGTTGGTGAGTCCATTTAGCTGATGGCTTTCGGTGAATTCCAACCCAACCATAACGATTAAACTTTAAGCACTGGAGAGGTTCCCGAGTGGTCAAAGGGAGCAGACTGTAAATCTGCCGGCTCAGCCTTCGGAGGTTCAAATCCTCCCCTCTCCACCAGCATTCAGATTTTATTGTTGCAGCATGTGTAAAAGCTGCAAATATTAAAGGTATAAGGCAAGGGGCCTCCTGTCAAAAACCCAGGGCGTGTGAGCTGTCGAAAGCCAAGGGCGGGAATAGCTCAGTTGGCTAGAGCGTCAGCCTTCCAAGCTGAGGGTCGCGGGTTCGAATCCCGTTTCCCGCTCCATTTCATTTGGTCGGGCCTTGTTGAATATAGTCTTGACTAATAATTCTTACCGGATAGTCAGGGTTAGTGCCCTTGAATATCTTTTTAGTTTAACGTTAGTTTTTATGGGGCTGGCCCACGTAGCTCAGTAGGTAGAGCACATCCTTGGTAAGGATGAGGTTCACCGGTTCGATCCCGGTCGTGGGCTCCATGAACGCTCCGGGATTCTTTTTTTTAATAGAATAATTTCTTGCTAACACGGGGATACCTACGCGGGAGATTTCCGTACAATCAAGGAGGATGTGAGATGAGCAAGAAGAAGTTTGAGAGGACCAAGCCTCACGTGAACGTGGGGACAATAGGGCACATAGATCATGGTAAGACGACGCTGACAGCGGCTATTACGAAGCATTTAGAGAAGAAGGGCATGGCTGATTTTGTGCCGTTTGACGAGATAGACAAGGCGCCGGAGGAGAAGGCCCGCGGGATAACGATAGCGACTGCGCATGTGGAATATGAGACGGATAACAGGCATTATGCGCATGTAGATTGTCCTGGTCATGCGGACTATATTAAGAACATGATTACCGGAGCCGCTCAGATGGACGGGGCGATACTGGTAGTTGGTGCGGATGATGGTCCCATGCCGCAGACACGAGAGCACATATTATTGGCTCGTCAGGTTGGTGTGCCGAGCATAGTGGTATTTCTGAACAAGACTGACATGGTGGATGATGAAGAGCTGATAGAGTTAG
>JAYEIR010000201.1:0-2241 GCA_034660135.1 Thermodesulfobacteriota bacterium | reverse complement strand
CCCTTGGCTCAACCACCAGGCCTCAATTTCGATTTATGGCTTCTACCGCGATGCTGGCCCTTTACTACCTGGATTTTTTTTCTACCAGCGAGGTGCGACCATATGTTGAGGCAGGGATCGGGGTGATCTATACTGATTTTCAGGTGGAGCAACAGGGATCACGTGTCAATTTCAATCCAAAGGCCGGTATTGGGGCGGACTTCCAGGTTGGTTCAGGAGTGCCCTTTTTCGCCGCCATACGGTGGGATCACTTCTCAAACGGAGGCCTCTGCAAGGAAAACATAGGCATCAATTCCATTGTCCTGATGATCGGGCAGTATTTTTAATGTAATTATTCAGGCGGGGCAGGCGCAGAGATTTGGGGAAAAGGGGCGTTTTGAAATTGCCTCCTATGTATAACCCCAGAGTACCTGTGAAGAAGCCTATGTTTGACTCTATAGCTCTTGAAGAAGGTCAAATGTAACTCCATCGGGTGCGCTTAACAAGGCAGATATGACTAATCGTATTAAAGGGCCAGTAGCCTTGATCGCCAGTTGCGCAGCTATATTTTGGCCTGGGGCTTTTATCTTCAGTTTTCCTGGTGTCATGGCACAGTATTGGCAGGCTACCTTTGAGGTGGGCCGGGGAGCAATTGGCCAGACGCTCTTCTTCGTTCTTGCTGCGGTGGGTACATTCATGTTCCTGACCGGCCGCTGGCAGGAAAAGATTGGCCCTGCATGGTTGACCGCAATAGGAGGAGTACTTTGCGGCACAAGTACCATCATTGTGGGCCAAGCCAGCAGCATGAACCACGTGTACCTCTGGGCCTTTCTTGTGGGCGCTTCATCCTCGTTCATATACATACCTGCCATAACGGTTGTTCAGCAATGGTATCCACTCAGGAGGGGATTGGTTTCGGGGGTAGTGAGCATGGTCTTCGGTCTTTCGGCGGCCATCATGTCCCCCATCTTCAGCCGGATGCTGTATTCCCTGGGATATCCTGTCATGACTTTGATCTTAGGGCTTGTTGCCTTGGTTGTGGGGTTGGTTGCGGCTCCATTTGTTCAATCTCCAAAGGTACAGGACCTGCCTATGCCGAGCCCGACTGCTGACAGCCCCGGGCCGGTTCTGTCTCTGACCGTGACCCAGAGCTTGCGCACCAGAGCGTTCTGGCTTCTGTGGTTTACCTGGGCCCTGGCCGGGGCTGCAGGCATAGCAATGGTAACCCTTTCCACCTCGTTCGGGATATCAAGAGGCTTGTCCATAAAAGACGCGGTACTGATATTGACGGCGTTTAACCTGGCCAATGGTCTAAGCAGACTGGCAAGCGGGTACCTGTCTGATCTTTTCGGTCGTAATGTGACCATGACGCTGGCATTTCTGGGGGCCGGGTGCGCGTACCTGCTGCTGCCTTTCATGGAAGTTCTTGTCTCATGGGCCGTGCTTGCGGCGATAGTGGGTTTTGCATTTGGCACACTGTTCGCTGTCTCGGCCCCGCTTGCCAGCGACTGTTTTGGAATGAGGCACTTTGGAGCTATTTTTGGTCTGGTGTTTACGGCCTATGGTTTTATTGCCGGTGCCCTGGGACCGTGGTTAACCGGCCATTTGCTCGACGCAACCAATGGTAATTTTAGCTTGGTCTTTATCTGCTTGGCTATTTATTGTTTTACTTCAGCTCTCTTAATCAGGTATGCTAAGCCACCCAAACATACGGTATCCGCCAAGTGTAGTCGTTGAAGGGCAGGATTTGAAAATCCGACTAATACCTGCCCGCCGTCGTGAGGCTCAGATAATTGAGTTTTTTTTGGATGGCTTCAGCCCTTTGAAATGAATCTCAACTTGAATAAATGAGCAATGAAGATTTTTCCAGCGGACCAAAGATGGTTACCTACCGGTAAGTAAGTTTTTTCTTGACTAATCCTTTCCTTATATTTATGTTTAAAGCATTCTTTTAATCTCTCCCGTTTCCGTCCGCCTCCCGCTAAAGACAGGATCTTTGACAGGGAGGATAAGTACTGGTCGTTTCAATCTAACAGCCCCGGGGGTCTGGATGGGAGATGAATCAGAAAGGATTCAAATTTGTGAAACACCACAATCAAAATACGATTGACAACGGAAGTGTCAGGGCGAGACTCTTGGTGGCCGGAACAACAATTTTTGCTGAAAAAGGTTACGCAAGTACCACGGTAAGGGAAATAGTTGCCCGGGCAGGTGTAAGCAAGCCGGTCCTTTATTACTACTTTAAGAACAAAGAGGGGATAT
>JAYEIR010000200.1:0-2248 GCA_034660135.1 Thermodesulfobacteriota bacterium | reverse complement strand
ATATTGGTTTTTGTCAAGAATAAGGATTGCTGTATCCAGCTTGACAAGATATCCGCTATCCGATATTTTGAGATACGATTTTGGAGTAACATGGAGATTGGGGGGTCAGGAACCTGAGTGGTTACCAGAATAGTATGATAGATGAATTAGACAGAAAAATTGTTCGCCTGCTTCAGGTTGACTTGTCCCTTGACAGTTGTCCGTTTGCCTTGATGGCAAAAGAACTCGGTATTAGTGAAAGAGAGTTGATAGATCGGATAAAGGCACTTAAGGTCAGAGGCGTTATCAGGCGGTTTGGTGCCACTTTACGTCATCGCAAGGCGGGATTCAGGTCGAATGTTATGGTTGCCTGGTCAATATCCGATGGGCGGATAGATGAAGCCGGCAAGATCTTTTCCGGGTTTCCGGAGGTCACGCACTGCTATCAGAGAAAACGGCAAAATGACTGGAATTATAACCTTTACACCATGGTTCATGCAGATAGCCGGGAACAATGCAGCCTGATAGCAAAGCGCATGGCCCAATCTGCCGGAACTGATGAATATATATTGCTTTTTACTGAGAAAGAATTCAAAAAGACAAGCATGGAGTACTTTTAATGGCCAAAAGGTCTAAGTTGTTATTTCAAAAGGCGAAAGAGGTTATCCCCGGCGGGGTGAACAGTCCTGTAAGGTCTGGGAAGACGGTTGGTATTGATCCGCCGTTTATTGCAAGGGCAAATGGCTGCTTCCTGTGGGACGTGGATGGAAATGAATATATAGACTATGTCTGCTCGTGGGGGCCCATGATTTTAGGCCATTCCCATCCGAAAGTTATTCATGTCGTGAAAGAAACCGTACAAAACGGCACGAGTTATGGCGCCCCGACTGAACTGGAAGTGGAGATGGCAGAGGCGATCGTGGAGATGGTCCCTTCCATTGAGATGGTTCGGATGGTGAACTCCGGGACCGAGGCAACCATGAGCGCCATCCGTGTTGCCAGAGGATATACGGGAAGAGAGAAAATCGTTAAGTTTGACGGCTGTTATCATGGCCATGCTGACAGCTTACTCGTGTCGGCCGGTTCAGGGGTTGCTTCTCTTGGTATCCCCGGCAGTCCGGGGATTCCCGGGGATCTGGCCAGGCTTACTGTTTCGCTTCCTTTTAATGACCTGGAAAGCGTGGACGAAACATTTCGTAAATTCGGCCATGAGATCGCGGCGGTCATTGTTGAGCCTGTTCCCGGTAATATGGGCGTGGTTATTCCAGATGAAGAGTTTCTGAAAGGTCTAAGGGAAATATCACTTGAAAATGGTGCGCTTTTGATCTTTGATGAAGTAATGAGCGGCTTCA
Organism: Thermodesulfobacteriota bacterium; assembly: GCA_034660135.1. Classification (GTDB taxonomy): domain Bacteria; phylum Desulfobacterota; class DSM-4660; order Desulfatiglandales; family Desulfatiglandaceae; genus JAYEIR01. The sequence continues at coordinate 917 of JAYEIR010000200.1, read as the reverse complement.
GGGTCGCTCCTGGAGGTGCACAGGAACTGTACGGGATTATGCCTGATCTTACATGTTTCGGTAAGATCATCGGCGGTGGCTTGCCTGTTGGGGCGTATGGAGGGAAGAAGGAAATCATGTCAAGGGTGGCCCCTGAAGGAGATATTTACCAGGCCGGTACTCTCTCAGGTAATCCCGTGGCCATGGCCGCAGGTTTGGCAACACTAAAGATCCTGAAACAGGGAAACGTCTACAGGGAGCTGGAAAATAAGGGCAGCCTGCTTTTTTCCGGTCTTGAGGCGGTTGCCCGTGACGCCGGGGTTGAAGTAACCGTGAACAGGGTTGGTTCAATGGGCTCCCTGTTTTTTGGGGTTGATCCTGTCGTTGATTTTGCCACGGCCAGGAAGTGCAGGCAAGACATGTTCAGAAAATACTATAAAAGCATGCTGGGTCAAGGCATTTATCTGGCCCCGTCTCCTTTTGAAGCCATGTTTCTGTCGACGGCCCACAGTGAAGAGATAATCAAGAAAACCGTTGAATTTGCGGCAATAGCTTTCAGGACATTGGACAAAAAATAAGTTTTTAGGAGGGTCAAAGGGGCAAAGGCACAGAGGCACAACGTGTGCTTTTGGCCCTATAAACCTGGGTAGTTGAGACAGGAATTCATTGGCTGTGAAGGTAAACTTGTGATAAAAAATCTTTTTGTTTCATAAGGAGGGCTTGGGCGTAAGGCCATCTCTTATGTCTCGCAATGTATATGGACGAAGACCTGAAAAAAACCATTAAAACGTTAGGCTTTTTTAGTACGATCGGCATAACTATGGCCCTCTCGATTGGCTTGGGGGCTTTTATAGGCATTTACATAGACAAAAGATTTGGGACGGCTCCATGGTTCTCCCTAATTTTCTTAGGTTTTGGCATTGCCGCTGCATTCAGGA
>JAYEIR010000199.1:0-11359 GCA_034660135.1 Thermodesulfobacteriota bacterium | reverse complement strand
AGCAAAAATGCTCATTAGTGTCAGGCCTTCACGGCCTGACACCTCCCTTTTGTCTATATTGTTAGTTTGGTTTTAACTCGCAAAAGGACCAGATGTTTCCTATTCCTCCTAACATCTGCACCCATCCGCTGAATTTCCCCGTGCGGACCGCTTCCATAAGTTTCGGGTTGTAGAGTGGAAAATACGGGATATCACCAATTATTATCTTCTGCATCTCCCATATAAGTTTCTTCCGTTTTTCAGGGTTCATCTCCATTGCAGATTCATTCGCTATTTGATCAAAACGGGGATTATTGTACCCGCTCATGTCCCATCCACGTGGCTTGTCATTCTTGGAAAGAAAAAAGTTTCTCAAATAGTCAGGATCAAGAGACAAGTTCCCGTATCCCAGAATAAACGTATCAAATTCGTGCTGCAGCTTGACCTGCTGGATCAACGATCCAAAGGCCATGGGCTTTGAATAGGCCGGCATCCCTGCCATCCTCAGCCATTCCTGGATCAGCATGCCACTCATGGCACGATTCGGATCATAGTCTGCAGGCGGTGTCAGGATAGTGAATCTCTCCATGGGCCGGCCATCAGGCAGTCGTATGCCTTCGCCCTTAACTACTCTGCCCTTCTTGTCGACGGGCGGCACATCCCATGTGTAACCGGCATTACGAAGAATCTCGTAGGCCTTTCTGGTGCGTTCTTCCCGGTTCAGCCCTTCACCATAGCGCGGCACATCAGGACAGTACCAGAACCTGTTCCCGGGAGGCACTATGGACCACATACTGATGGCATATCCTTGAAGTACACGGGAGATAATAAAATCCTTTTCAATTAGTGTGGCTATAGCTCTCCTCAGGTTGGCATCATTAAACGGAGGTCTTCTGACATTGAAACCCATGTAGTAAAGCGCACTTTTTTCATTGCAAAATATCCGGATGTCATCCTCACTCCTGAGTTCGTCAAGGTATCCGGGCTGGATGCCCCACCAGAACATATCAATGCTCCCCTTTCTGAGGGCCATTATGGCGGCATCCGAAGTACCGAAGACCCTAAAGATGATTCCATCAATATATGGACCAAGCCGGCGCCCGTTTATATCACGGTCTTTTCCAAAAAAATGCTTGTTCTTTTCAAGAAATATGTACGCCCCCTGCCGCCATTCCTTCAGCACAAACGGCCCTGTACCCACCGGAGTTTCGATCCTGTGGTTAAGTAATTCCTTTAGAGGCTTTTCCTTGCTCCTTGCGATTTTAGCGACGTTAATCCATTCTTTCTTCTGCACTATAGGCGTGGTGAGCGTCCTTGTGAGGAAAATCGCCATAGGCCTTTCAAGATAAAACCTTACGGTATGTTTATCCGGGGTCTCAATCTTCTTGATGAAATTCCATTTTGATACGTACCTCGGTACCTTGAACTCCTGAATAAGCCTGCCTGTAAAGGCCACGTCTTCAGATGTGAATTCAGACCCGTCAGACCACTTGCCCGGCCTTAGCTGAATCGTGTATGAAAGTGTTTTCGCGTCATAGACAGGGTCGTCCTGCGCCAGCCAGGGCACAAGCTTCAGGGTGTCCGGGTCTCGAACATAGAGAGGTTGATAGATCTGACTCAGGACCTTTCGTGACCATGTATCGCTTGCCCGGCAGATATTGAGTGTCTTGGGTTCCTCTAACAGCCCGACCTTCAGGATGGGCCCTGCCCATGCCTTAACGCTCAGAAGGCCTGTGCCGGCAAACAATGTTACGATCAACAAGAAAAACCAAATCTTCACAACAAGAGACCTCTTGGAACCCGATTGCATATGTGTCATTGTGCCCACCTCCGTTTGAGTTGATAAGTTATCAATTAAATCCGCATCATTGGCTGTAAAGGTCAGGATAAAATCATAGAGAAAAACCGCTTGTGTGTCAAGTCGCCTGCAATTCTAACAGCCTCCGAGGCTAACCCAATATCGGCGCCAGCAGAGCGCTGATTGCTATTATCAGTGTGATAAATAGACTCTCAGCGGGATTCCATAAAACAATCACTAAGATGGTGAGAAAAAAGTAGAGTTTCATCGGTATGAGGCCCAACAGGCTGGCCCCCAAAAGTATGAGTAAGGCAACAACGAACAGGGCGATTTTAAGGCCAACGTAACTTTTTCTTTTCACAGACATATGATAGCCGGCCTTTTTCTCGCTCATTATGTCTATTCCGATGTCTGCCTCTTCCTTGCCCTCCTGATCCATTTCAAAAACGATTTTGTCAGGTCGCCTGATTTCCTCTTCAAAATCGACTCCCACACCGACCGATAAATCAGAAGCTTTCTTCAATTTACGTTCCCGGTCAAATCTCCTTTTGGAGTCAAATCTCCTTGAAGAATCAAATCCCCGCAAGGGGTCAAACTTAGAGGGGTCAAATTTTGATACGGAGTCGAGCCCTGATAGCGAATCAAATTCCGATACCGGGTCAGCCCCCTTCAAGGCTCTCCCGATCCCGCCTGCACCAAGCTCTCTCGCAAACATACCTGCGTAATAGTCGGAAAGTCCGTGACGCTCAAAGGAAAAATCGAAAATCAATTGATTGCCTATGTCAGTGCCTTTCAACCCTTCATAAGCAGGAGAAATGTCGGCACCATCCATGCTTAAATGAATCTCCGAATCTTCCCCTGTCTCAGGCGCTGGGCCAATAGATGAGGCGTGGGCATTTGTAAACAAGAAAAATGCCATGAGCAGTGAGATCATTATCATTTGCCTTTTTATCATTGCCCTGTCAATTTCATAAGACATCGTTCGCCTTGATCTCTTGAAGCAGCTTTTTGGCAATTGCCGAATCCCTTCCCTTTAGGCCTAATTTCATGGCCTGCGTAAACTCCTTTTTGGCCTCTGAAAAATTGTTGTCCTGATAAAAGGCCATCCCGAGATGATAATGGAACAAAGCGCTGTGAGGCATTTTCTCTATGGCCTTGTGCAAGTATTTTTTTGCAAGAAGCGTGGATCCCTTTTTCAGATAGGTCCACCCTAATGTGTCATTTACCTCCGGGCTATCGGGCATAAGCTCCCTGGCCTTGAGGGCCAAGGCCAGAGCCCGGTCTAACTGTTGATTTCTGTCTGCATAGAGATAGGCCAGGTCATTGGCTGCGGGACCATAAGCGTCATTCATTCTGATGATATTCTCATATAAATCAGCAGCCCTGTCAAAATTCCCTGCCTTCTGATAAATGGCGGCCACCTCCATATGGGCCTGGATATTATGCGGATCAATATCAATGGCCTTTTGATATTCCCTTAATGCGGATTCATATTCTCTGCGACTCTTATGAATACCGGCCTTCAAAATCAAGAGATCATCAGACCGTGGGTGTTCCCTGATCAGATCTGACAGGAACTTTTCGGCTGTCTCATATCTCTTTTGTTTGATCAAGAGCATGGCCTTAAGCAAGCCGATCCGGAGATGCTTAGGCCATTTTTTCAGATAATCATTACACAGTTCAAGGGCTTTTTTGAATTTTCCTTTGGCCACATAGATCTTTACTGTTTTTTCAAGTGGCTTGGAAGGATCAGGATAGCTGTCCAAAATTTCACCAAAGAGCTCTAAGGCATCATCTAACTTTCCTTGAGCCTGGTAGATCTCGGCCAAACGGAAACGAACATACTGTGAAGAAGGGTTTCTCTGCATTAGATGCCGGTAATCAGATGCGGCGTCTTCATAACGCTTTGATTTAAGATGGATCTCTGCCCTGAGGCCCCTTGCCCGATGGTTGTCAGGCTCTGCATCCAAAATCCTGTCTAACTCTTCTAAAGCTAATAACAGTTTTCCGGTTTTCAAATAAACAGAAGCTATTGTTAGGCGGATCTTGAGGCTCGAGTTGTCGGGGAAGGCCTTTACGGCTTCAATCAGCACCCTTTTGGCCTCGCCCGTGTGACCCCTGTTCAATAGGGAGTCTCCTAAAATGAAGAGGGTCTCATGATCTTGTCCCGAGTCCTCAATCAATTCCCTGCAAATGGAAATGGCCCTTTCATAGGCATGTTTCCGATAATACAACCGGGCAAGGATCCTTTTGGCCTGGTTGAAACCCTGATCTTTCGTAATGGCCAGATTGAGTTCTTTTTCTGCGAGATTCATCTGTTTCGAGCTTATATAGAGAACCCCCAACTGGTAGTGGGCTTTTGCATGATCAGGGTCTATTTGAACTGCCTTTTCAAAGTATGCACCGGCCTCATCATTGTTTTTCTCATCAAGGGCATTAAGGCCAAGTTCGTAAAGCTTTTCCGCTCTTTTTTCGTTTTCCACTGAAGAACAGCCCAATAAAGGGCACAGATGACATAGGATAAGTAAGATAAGAAGGACTGTCACATTTTTTACGGAACTTGTTTCCATTCTCTTGTTTGGCTCTTCTCCCGATTAGTTGATGTAAAGGGTTCGAGGATTCAAGGATTCAAGGGGTCGAGTGCTTTGGGCATCCTCTCGACCTCTCCTATCCCCTCCTTGAGTATCTCTAATTTGCCAGTATCAATATAATGCAGGTCACCTATTGTTATTTTGTAAATTTCTAAACATAGCTGATATGACCTTTGCCAAACTTTAACTCGAACCCCTTGCCCCCTTGAATCCTTGAATCCTTATCATCCTACCAACTCATTTGGAGATGATGTTCTTGTTTTTCATCCTTCAACCATAGGTGCCAGGCTCATGATATCCACTGAAAAGGCTTTGTTTAAGTCTATCCGCCCGTAAGCGTTTCAACAAAGCATACTACAATAGCAATTAAAATTAAAGGTCTAAGCTCATGTGGCAGATAGACTTGCCCCCTCATAGATTTCAAATCATCTATACATCTCTTATCTAATCCTGTTGTGATTAACAAGGTTTCCTGTTTTGCATATTTCAAGAAATCAAGCTCAAGCTGCCGTTCAATAAATTGATTCAGAACTTTGCGGAATTTTATTGACTTTCACATATACCCTCTACCCTCTGTTAGTAAGTGTTAGTAAGTGCTAATGGTTAAAATTAGAATTGCTGATTTCCATTGACAGATATAATATCCCGTATTATAAATCTAACCATAAGCAGTATAAAATTCACAGAAATTGAAATTGGCCTATAGTAATATCAAGATGTTATAAGCAAGAATAATTCTGGACCGACTGTTACGAATTCATCAAAATTCCACAACTGAAAAGCTTTTAGACATAAAATACCACAAATGATCGGTTGGAGGAAGGTAATGCCGGTAATAATCACTATTGGGAATCAGAAGGGAGGAGTTGGCAAGACAACCACCACCATAAATCTTGCAGATGCATTGGCCAGGGAGGGTCATCGTGTCCTTGTGATCGATGCTGACCCACAGGGTAACGCTACTTCGATCTTGCTGAAAGAGATCGAACTGCGCGAACAATTCTCTCTGGTAAAGGCGTTGGAGGCCCCCTTAGATGAAGGGAACATGTCTTCCATGGCCTGCAGCACATCAAATGATAATCTGGACGTTGTGCCAAACACAATTCGCTGCATGCTGTGGGAAAGGGCTGCTTCAAATAGTCTTGACTCCGTAATGGGTTTTTTGAGACTGATAAGGAATGACAAGGGATTAAAAAAATATAAATTTATTCTGATTGACACACCACCCAATATAGGAGCTATGGTAAATAACGCCCTGATGATCTCGGATTATACTATAATTCCCATCCCCACCTCGGATCAATTCGCATTGGATGGCTTGGCGACATTTTTGAGGATAGTGCAGAATATTCGGAACCAGACTGAGAAATTAAAGCTGATGGGAGTACTTTTGACGAAACATGACTCAAAGGCCAATGTGTATGTAAAGAATCGTGAGAGAATAATAAATTTTTTTGCCCTTAAAAGAATCCATGTTTTTAATGCCTGTATCCGTGCCAACGTGGATATAGACAGGGCGCACATGAAAAGAAAAACCATATTTGAATTTGATCCGAGTAAGTACGGAGCCAAGGATCACAGCGCCCTTGCAAGGGAGATTTTGCAAATTGTCGAAAGAGAAGGCCCCGGAGAATAATAACGGTGCAGACATAACGGACAAGGATCTCTTTGGGTCAATCCCAAAACCCATAGAGATTGATCCCTTTGAAGGGCTTGACTTGGAGGGGATCTCTTTATTTCCAGAAGAGCGCCGTGTTGAGGCTAAGGAATATGATGAGATCAATCCCATGGATGGGATTGATATGAGGGACATTGGTACCCTGAAAGACCGCCGGCAGCGTAAGGATGCAACGGTCTATGACATTGATGGAGTTAGTCCCCTTACTGGTATCGATATAGACTACATCGGTGTGGAGCCGGGGGTTCAAATGGAGCCCGGGGAGACGCCGGGCGAACGGCGAGTGCCTAAGCCATCAATTCCCTCCATGCCGGAGGATCAAAAGGTTGATGCTGCTGTTTTAAAAGGCACACTGACACTGAATAAGGCTTATAAATATGCAGAAATCAACAGGATCAGAGAAAACATAGGCAGCGCCCTCCTGAGACAGAACCAGAGAACAGTGATGATTACAAGTCCCCATGATGGTACCGGAAATACCTTTGTAGTTTGCACCCTGGGCTTAAATGCAACCTATTTTACAGGCATGAGCGTGCTCATGGTGGACCTGAACATGCGATGGCCGGGGCTCCACATCCCCTTTGGAGTCAGTTTGGAAAAGGGGTTCAGTGAGGTTGCATCGGGATTCTTAGGCTGGACCGAGGCCATAAAGGATACAGGATTTGCTGAGCTAAAAGTGATGACAGCCGGTCGGCCCAGTGATGACCCCTCCTTTCTTTTCGATCGCGCCCTTATAAGGGATATGGTGCATTATATGAAAGAGGATTTCGAACTGGTGATTTTTGATACATCTCCTGTACTTGCCTATAACAAAAATAATGTGGATCCGGTTTATCTGAGCGCCGTTTGTGACATGGCAATCATTGTGGTTCAGGACAAGAAAACAACCAAAGCCATGCTTATGGATACCGTCGATACAATGATTGATGATGGCGGAAAAGTCAACGGGATTATATATAATCGACAATTTTCATAGGCCTTCACTATGCCTCCGTGTTCCTCGAGCGTCTTCGGAGATCTGTAGCAAAGAATGAACGAGAAAACAGACAACAAGCAGATAGCTTTTGATATTTCGTTTTTGACTGCAAAGTATCTTACCCCTGTCCTGGAGAGAAAATGGATAGTGATTCCTCTTTTTTTCACAGGCGTTGTCGTCTCTCTTGTCATAAGTTCCTTTATCAAACCTGAGTATTACAGCACCGCAAGCCTGCTGGTCCAGGAGCCACGCTCGAAAATTTCATCCAAGCCCGGGACCAATCCCATGGTCCCAAAAAATGCCGATTCGACTTATGTCCTTTCTGAAGCGGAATTGCTCAAGAGCGCCCCATTCGTAGCCGAGGTATTAAAGATATTGCCTGATAAGGCCAAAATGGATTTAGAGGCCGATCTGGACCCTTTTGTCCAGGTTATGGAAGGGATCAAGAGAATGGCAAAAAGACTTATGGGGGAGAGAGTGCTTAATTGGGCCAGGAAACTCAAGAGCAAAAAATACGAGCCCCCTTCTCCCTATTTCACAAAAGGTATCCAGTTGACGGAGTTAAAAAGAAGAGTAATCATAAAAAGCAAATCCAAGAATGCCATGATCTGGATTACTGCGAGATCTATGAACAAAGATGTGTCCCCTGTCCTTGTCGAGGGCTACATTGCGGTCTGGATGGCCAGGAATTTGGAGGATAACAGGAAAGCGATCAGGATTGACAAAAAGTTTGCATTTGATCAGAGAATTACGGCCCGTAAACATTTCTTGGAAGCAGAGAAAAAACTGCTGGATTTCAGGACATATTACGAAATCCCTCCTGACTTTGATACTGCCAGTGGTATAGGAGATATAGGACTACAATTGCAGTTGGAACGGTTGCAGTCTAAGGTAAAGGCGGCAAAATCCCGTTTTGATTACTTAGATGCGATCTATCTCAAGATGCAAATGGAGGAGGCCGGAATAGCGGAAAACATCAAGATGTTGGATTCCCCGACCACACCCGGCATTCCTTCAAAGAGTGTAAAACAAGATATCCTGTTGGCGGGAATTCTCGGAGCATTAGCGCTCGGGATAGGCATAGCCTTAGGGTTGGATTTCTTAAAGAGCCCCATTCGCCATGAAAATGACATTACCGGTTCGGTTGACGTTCCCATATTGGGCCAAGTCCCAAGGATATAGTGGGCTGGGACCGGAGTTAACTTGACAGGGTGAAATGCAATCCATATAATCCGACCAAGCTTGTTCCTGATTATTGCACGCCGTATACCCAACATCCGCTGGAGATTACACGAATGTGGAGAATCCTATGAAGTGGAATAAGAAAGCAATTCTGGGCCCGAGATCAGGGCTTATATGTGTTTGCCTGATCGCTCCGTTCCTCCTGGCTTCATGCGCCACAGAACTGTCCACACGGGCGTCTCGTGTCTACATGGTTTCTGCTATACAGGTTCACCAGGTTGAGGCCCAATGTAAATTCCTCGGTAATGTGGCAGGATCATCCTTTTTTTGGGGTGGATGTTGCTTGTCCTATCTGTCCTGGCGCGATGTTGCCTATAATAATGCCCTCAACGAACTGTTAGACAATGCCGCCGAACTGGGCGCCACCCATGTTTTTGTTAATCTCGGCACAGGCGAAGACCTGAGGGGAGATGCGTATCGATGTGCCTATTGTCGCGGCCCTGACGGAAATCCGGATGTGGCCTGTTGTCAAGGCCCTGACGGAAATCCGGACACAGCCTATTGTCAGGACGCTGATGGCAACCTAATTGGTGCGGCCCATTGCGAAGGTGCTGAGGGCGTGGATCAGGCTGAATGTGAAAAGAACTGTGGGAAGTGGATTGCTGCAATAGATGAAACAGTGTGTAAAAAGACGGGGTACAAATGGATACCCAAAGCAGACAATCAGGTCGACTGTGAGGCCAAACGGGGAATATGGCTCCCCATAGCAAAGGATCAGATAACGTGCGAAGGTAAAGGAGGCATATGGATACTCAACACGGACGTGATCCGGCCTGTGCCTGTGGAAGGTGAGTAGCTCTTGGACAGGAGGCCCATCTTTGCAAATGCCATATACCTCTCATTTATCCGGTTCGGTAGGAAGGCTTTGAGGCGAAGCTTTTTCAGAAAATGGGGTACACATGTCAAAATCCACATTGATAAAGTTATTTGAAGCACTGATTCTGTTCATGGTGATCATCCCTTTTGGCTGCGGGCACCGCTATTACTATGAACCGGATTACAAGAATCGTTTCTACGTGCCCAAGCAGATTCCCATAAAACCCGGGATGATCCTGAAACCGGAGCATAATATCTGCAAAACAGTCACTATCGTTAATGCGCAAACAAATACAGACAATATCTTTTTGGGCGCTTACACGCACAAATGGTGGGCAAATCTACAAATGTGGACTTCCACGGCAGTGGGCCTGATAGAAAATGAACTTAAAGAAAAAGATGTCAGCGTTTCTGAAAATCTACCCCTTATACTTGAACTCTCCATTGCCCCTGAAAATTCTTCCGTTGCTGTACTCGGCTCAGTTATGAGGGGATGCCCCTTAGATACGGACAGAGACGGTGTGCCGGACTATCTGGATCAATGTCCAAATATCCCTGAAGGGACAAAAGTGAGCCGCAGGGGGTGCCCCTTAGATACGGATAGAGATGGTGTGCCTGATTACAGGGACCAATGCCCGAAAATACCTCAGGGCTATAGAATCGACAGTGTCGGATTGAAAAAACAGGGCACAACCTTTAATACAGAGGTGCCCCGGCCCTTCAGGTGTTTCATTACCAGTTCAAAACCGGCTGACACTGTAATGGAACTAATCAAGATTCAACTGGAAAAAGAGGGGATTCCAGTTACAGAATACACCCCGAAAATACTCAGATTTATCACGACCACTTCAAAGTGGAATGATGTCGAAAGACCGGTTAGAAATGATCTCGAAAAAATGGGGGTCACCATTACGGAAGAGGCGCCTAAGATACTCAGGCTTTCCATTACCCGCGCCGGATTGGATTGGGAATTTAAGGTTGTGAAATGTGCTTTAGACCTCAAAGTGGAGACAGGGGATGGATATGTAATACACATTAAAGAAACCAACTCTTCCATCGATCTGTATGATAGCTGCGATGGAGCTGTTACCAGGGCGGTGACAGCCATGTTTAACAATGACGCTGTCCTGCGCTACCTCGAAGCGCCAGTGGAGCCAAAGGACTCGGATTGTGACGGCGTTCCCGATGAGATAGATGAATGCCCTGGGACACCTTTGGGCATGGAAGTAGACAGCAAAGGCTGCCCCCTTGATACGGACGGGGACGGCGTGCCTGACTATCTGGATGAATGCCCTGACACCCCCAAAGGCGTAAAAGTGGATAGCCGGGGCTGCCCCATTGATACGGATGGAGATGGTGTCCCTGATTACAAGGACCAATGCCCCGGCACCCCTGAAGGAGTAAAAGTAGATAACCGTGGCTGCCCCATTGATACGGATGGAGACGGAGTGCTTGACTACAGGGACCAATGCCCAGGAACTCCCAAAGGCGCAAGGGTGGATAAAGAGGGTTGCTGGGTCATTGATGAGGCCTTTTTCGATTTTGACAAATATGAGATCAAATCTCAATACTACCCGGTCTTTGATGCGGTGGTCTCTGTATTGAGAAATAACCCATCTCTAAAAATCGTGATAGAGGGCCATACGGACATCATTGGAACAGAGGCATACAATCAAAAGCTTTCCGAGGAACGCGCCGGAGCGGTGATGCGGTATCTGTTGAAAAAGGGCATTGATAAGAAACGGCTTTCAGTGGTGGGATACGGATTTACAAAGCCCAGGACCTTAGATAAAACCAAGGCAGGCAGGGCCCTAAACCGGAGGGTCAAACTGGAACCATTGACAAAACAGGCAAAATAATTTAGGGCAAAATAATTAGTGCCTGAACGAAAACTCCGTTCAGGCACGGTTTTAAGTTTTAGGTTTTGAGTTTTAGGTTAATTCAAACGATTTAAACTGATCATAAACCGATGAACGATGTTGGGCATTTCAAATTTCGAGGTTTTCGTTCAGACACTAATTAGGGATAAAATAATTCCACGACCTATTTGTCGTGATTTCTTGCGATCGCCAAAACACCCTTAACATTTCTGTTCCCTCTGGGAACCACCTCCGGCCAAGGATTTCGTATTTCCTGTTTTTTGTTAATTATTTTGCCATAAACCAAACCAACTCAACAAACCCAACAAACCCAACCAACTCAACCAACTCAACAAACCCAACAAACCCAACAAACCCTAAAACTCCCAATTATATGGATGTGGTTTTGATGCGGAAATG
>JAYEIR010000198.1:0-11397 GCA_034660135.1 Thermodesulfobacteriota bacterium | reverse complement strand
AATTAAGTGGTCAAATCATTTGGATTTGGATCCGGAGCTTTTGTATCAAAAAAGCACTCTACTTCATCAAGGCACATAACAATCGCATTCGCTCTGACACCCAAAGCCGCGCCGTTTTTTTACATTTGTGGATTAGGGGGACGTCCATCAATAAGTAAATAACTTGACATAATAATGAAACATAATGAAACATGAAGATTCTCCGCCTGAAATATTGCTCATGCCTCATTGTCAACTATCTAATTTTACAATGCAAATTACGCTAACTACGGGGTTTGGGTTAGGGGAGGTAGGGGACGTTCTCAATTTTTAAACTTCATTGCTTCATGATAGTTAATTGCTTATTGATGGACATCCCCCTAACCTGATCAGTATGACCTCAAAGAGGGATATGACAAATACGCATTTATGGATGAGCACTACCTTATACAGACCTTTCTGACCTGGGTGAGATCCGTAACACCGAGACAGATCTTCTGAATACCATCCTGTAAAAGGGTTGTCATACCATCCTTGATTGCCTGGCCTCTCAATTCATCGATCCTTGCCCGGCCCTGAATCAATGATTTTATTGGATCGGTACCCACAAGAAGTTCATGGATACCGGCCCTGCCCCGGTATCCGCTGTTGCCACATTTCCGGCAACCCCTTGGCCGGTAAAGGAAAAAATTATCGGTGTATTCAAGACCAAGCTCATGGAAATCATCCCCGTAGGCCCTGGCAAGGGCATCAAATTCTTCCTTTATGGGATGATATTTTTCTTTGCAGTCGTTGCAAAGGGTCCGCACCAGGCGCTGGGCAAGGACACCGAGGAAGGCATCAGCAAAGTTGAAGGGCTCCATCCCCATATCCAGGAGCCGTGTGATAGTCTCTGGAGCACTGTTGGTGTGTAAAGTGGTAAGAACCATGTGACCTGTCAGGGATGCCTCAATACCAATTGACATAGTCTCCTGGTCCCTCATCTCACCTACCATAATCACATCCGGATCTGCCCTTAGAAATGCCCTCATGGCCGTAGCGAAGTCAAATCCAATCTTGGGCATGACCTGAACCTGACGAATGCCTTCCTGGGTAATTTCCACTGGATCTTCGGCTGTCCATATCTTTGTTTCAGGCTTATTAATACAACTCAGGGCAGCATGAAGAGTAGTCGTTTTTCCGCTTCCGGTCGGGCCAACCAACATGACGATCCCATAAGGTTTTGCAATCATGTCAAGGAAGCAATCGTAGTTCCTCTGGCTCATTCCAATCTTCTCCAGAGCAATGGGTTCGCCGGCGGGTAGAATCCGCATGACCACATCCTCATTCCGGCCCGTCGTAGGGATTGTGACGACCCGAAGTTCAATGTCCAATGGCCCGAATTTTTTGAATTTGATCTTCCCGTCCTGGGGAAGCCGCCTTTCAGATATATCCAGATCCGACATAATCTTGACGCGGGAGACTACGGCCCGTTTATACTTATAGGGAATTGTCTGGTAAACCTGGCATGCCCCGTCTATCCTGATCCTGATTACCGCATCGGCTTTTCCCTGACGCGGCTCGATATGAATATCAGAGGCTCCCATGTTATGGGCATCGACAATCATTTTGTTTACGAGCTGAACAACTGCGTTGTCCTCCCCATCGATGCCATCAGCTTCTTCCTCGTAATCTTCGTCACGGGTATCAAGTTGTCCCAGGATATCCTCAATGCTTCCCGAATCCATAAAGATTTCTATCATCTTATGGATATCATCTTTAAGAGCAACGCAAAATTCATACTCCTTGGCCGGGACCAGTCTCTTAACCGCATCTCTTGCAAGAAGGTCATCGGGGTCTTCCATGGCTACTGTCACCCTGTCACCGGATCTTGCAACAGGAATAAAGCCATTGCTTTTTAAATAGCTTGCCCTGAGCCCTTTTAAGAGATGACCGGGGATAACCATTTTGTCGTGGTAGGAAATAAAAGATGTCTCGTAAAAACCGGACAGGGACCTGCCGATATCATCCTTTGAGACCTGAAAATCCCTCATAAGGACAACTTCGACCGGCTTTTTGGTCTTTCTTGCACGGGACATGGCCTCGGTTAGATCCCCGGTTGTGACAATGTTGTAGGTGACAAGCAAATCAAATTTTGCAGGCCTGGCCTTTAGGGTAACCTTTTGATTCTTGAAAAAGGCAATCCCCAGAACTTTTGCAATATCCTGGACTGACGACTGATCTTCCTCTGAAAAACGATTCCCGTCTTTCTTGTTTATGAGTTGTATGACACCAAGGAGATACTTATCATAGATAATCGGCGCAGCGATAACCTGCCGTGTCTTATACCCCGTCCTTTGATCCCAGCTCCTGTCAAACCTTATTGGGGGACTGATCCCTTTGAGTTCGTCATCATCATAGACGTCAAGGACATTAACCGCCCTTCCCCTCATAGCACAGTAGCCTGCAATACTTTTGTCGTCGATGGGTACCCTGATCTCGTTTACTTCGTCGCCGGTCTTAAGCCTTGACACGATCTGCTTTTTCTTGCCGTCAACCACATAGATAGTAATCCGGTCCGCATCAAAAAGGCTTAAGATCTCGCCTTGAAGGTTCAGAAGTATACTATTTGTATCTCTCGCTGAATGTATCCTGCCGGTAATGCTGTTTAGCTTTCTTTGATACTCAAGCTGTTCCTCGAGAGATCTACTATCAGAAATGCCCATAAGAATCCAAGGCCTCCACGATGTTATCGCAATCTGACGCTAATCAGACCCAAAAATTAGATGTGGTCTGAAATCCCCAGGCGGTTTATTTTACAGCATAATATTACATAATACCAAAACTGTTTACAGAATATACAACATAATTATTTGCGAAATCAAGAAGGATGAACTAAAGTACCCCGAATTACCAATGAGAGATAAGAGGCCAAAGGAGTTCAATGTGTTAAAGGAGTCGTCAGATCACTGAAATTATGGCTCAAGGGTATTGATTTGTCTGTTTGCACACTTCTCTCAGTGCTCATCCACTAATGAAAAAAAGTCGTAACTCAGGTGGATAGGCTGTCCCGATTTAAATCGGGACTTCAGCCTGGCTACGTGAGTTACAGATTGTGGAGACTAAGAAGGTTTTGGGCTCCCTGCTTCGATCAATGCGCAGATAGTGTAGACTTAAAAAACTAACAGCCTTCAGCCTAAACAACCTAAGCAGTTACAAAAAGTCAACAGCGGAGTCAAGATGTTAATCGACAGTCACGCACATATGGATATGCAAAATTTTGACAAAGATCGCTCAGAGGTGATTCAAAGAGCTGCCGATGGAGGTCTTACACATATTATTACTGTGGGGATAGACCTTGAAAGCTCTCAGGCTGCCCTTGAGCTGGCCAAAACATATGACTTTATTTATGCCGCAGTGGGATACCATCCTCATAATGCCGGTCATTGTAATGCAAAGGGATTGAAGGAACTGGCCGGCATGACATCAGACCCAAAAGTCATAGCATGGGGAGAAATCGGGCTTGATTTCTATCGAAATCTTTCTTCTCCGGACCGGCAGTTTAAGACGTTCCACAGCCAGCTTGAGATGGCCCAGGATCTCAACCTGCCCGTTATTATCCACGACCGGGGGGCCCATGACGATATTCTGACAGGCCTCAAGAATATGGGAAAGGGTGAGAAAAAGGGTGTCATACACTGTTTTTCAGGAGATACTCATATGGCCATGGCCTTGATAGAAATGGGATATTATATTTCGATTCCCGGCGTCGTGACCTACAAAAACGCATCTCAAATAAAGGAGGTTGCATACAGCATCCCGCTCGATCGCATGCTCATAGAGACCGATGCCCCATTCCTGGCACCCGTACCCAAAAGAGGAAAGCGGAATGAGCCTCTTTTTGTTACTTTCACTGCACAGGAAATCGCCAGGATTAGAAATACAGAGTTTGAAAAAATTGCTCTGCAAACATCCGAAAATGCCAGATCTCTGTTCAGTCTCCCGTAACAGTAACACCTAAAAAATGCAATTAGCAGTTAGCCGTTAGCTATTAGCTATTAGCTCCATAAAATCAATTAGTTGTCAGACAATACGGTAAGTTCTCAATAACTTCGGGTAAAAGCGGGTATGGGGATCAAGGAAACGCCGGACTTTTTGAAAAGTTACACAATACGGTTGCAGCAAAAAATGAAAGTTTCAATTCAGCGTAAAGTTATACAAATGCTTGTAGTCTTTAAGCTAACGGCTAATTGCTAAAAGCTAATTGCAGATTTTAGGTAACATTTAGTCTATCAACCTGAGTAGAGCACTTAACGACTTGACAAGGCCTGTGATACCATGTCTTTTTCTATTATTACTAAGGAATATCCCCTGATTCTTGCTTCGGCTTCTCCGCGTAGAAAGAGTTTGCTGACCCAGAGCGGTCTGCCTTTCCGTTCTGTGAAAAGCCACATAGATGAGAATGATGTCAATGGAGATCCGGCATATTTGTCACTTGTCCTGGCCAAAAAAAAGGCCTCGGAGGTCAAATCCGGATTTCAAAACATGTGGATCCTCGGTGCCGATACCATAGTCGTTACTAATAACGAAATACTGGGGAAACCACAGAATAGTGAGCAGGCAATCAGGATGCTCAATGTTCTGAGCGGCAGAGAGCACAAGGTTATCACCGGATTTTGCATCCTTGATCCTTCCGGCGAGGTGAGTCATTCTGAGGCGGTTGAGACACTGGTCCGGATCAAAACGCTCGGACCCCAGGAAATTGCCGGCTACGTCAAAACGGGCGAACCCTATGGTAAGGCCGGCAGCTATGCAATTCAGGGAATAGGCTCCTTTATGATTGAGTCCATATCAGGGTCTTATACGAATGTTGTGGGCCTGCCACTGTGCGCCCTGATAAAAGCTCTCGTTTCAACAGGAGCTATAAATGGTTTCCCTCTTAGTCCGTGATTGCATGGAGTTGTTGGCAATTTTCACATCGATAGTAAAAGCCCCTTGACTTTAGGCACTCCAAATTTCAGTACTTTGCAAGGCACTCAAATATGAACCAGGGAAAGATAGTAGAATACATCGAACAGGGCAAATTCCTGTGTACCCTTTGCCTGCAAGACAACGGCAATAAGCTGCATCTATTGACGTCCAAAAACCGCGAGGTGAACCTTTCACCCAAGAGGGCCGTTCTTATCTCAGGCTCGACTTACGACACCTCAAAACCCAGAGAAGATCTGATAGAGCGACTCAGGCACACGGAACAGAGGCGAACTACACTGACAAACCAGGTCAACGTCAAGGAACTTTCTGAGCTCGTCAGGGATGAAGGCGAGAGTTTTGACAATAAATATCTTGCCCAGTTAGTTTTTGGAGAAAGCATTACAGATGACCACGAGTCCGCTCTTATGCGCGCCTTGTTTGGAGACCATCTGTATTTCAAGATGAAGGACGGCCGGTTCCAGGCAAACTCCGAGGAACAGATTGATTTAATTCTAAGGCAAAGAGAAGAACAGGCCTTGAGGCAGGAAAAACTCGAACAGGGAAGCAACTGGCTCAGGGCAATAAAGGACGGCCGCACGCCTGAAGACCCACCATTCAAGCAGGATATTATTTCCCTGCTGATCCAATTGGCTGTCTATGGAGTAGATGCACCTGACCTGAAATACGGAAAAGATCTGCTCGCCGAAGCCGGCATAGCCGATATCCTGGAGGCCAGGAACATACTTGTCAAACTGGGCATCTGGGAAGAAGATGAACACATAGAACTGATCCGGTTGGGTGTTCAGAATTCGTTTACGCAAGACCAGTTACGTGAATCGGCCGGCCTTGCTGAAAAAGAGATATCCTTGAACAGACGGGAGGACCTGAGAGAGCTTCATGCCTTTACCATAGACGGTCCTCTAACACGCGATTATGACGATGCTGTCAGCATGGAAATAGACGGCGAGTTCCTACATCTCGGCATTCATATTTCAGATGTTTCAGCTCTCATTTTACCGGGCACAATCCTTGACCATGAGGCCGCATCGAGGGCTTCCTCCCACTATTTTCCCCGCGGGGAGATACCCATGCTGCCACCCGATCTGTCCGAGGGCAACCTGAGCCTGAAACAGGGGTATGACCGGCGGGCAATCTCCCTCTTAGCCCGTCTGGACAGAAGCGGGAACATCCTTGATTACCGGTTTGTGCGCAGTCTTATCCGGGTTCAGCGCCGACTGACATATGATGAAGTCAACGAAAGCCTGACAACCGACGAATTGTTTCAAGAAATGCACGAAATGAGCCAGAGGATGCGACATAAGCGGATGAACCAGGGAGGCCTCAATCTGTCACTTCCTGATGTGCAGGTCAAATTCAATTCGGATTCATCCATTTCCCTTGAACTATCCGATCAGAACACACCGTCCCGGATAATCATATCAGAGCTCATGATACTCTATAACTCGCTGGCAGCGACATTTTGCAGAGATAATCAAATACCGATCCTTTTCAGGACCCAGAAAGAACCAAGCGAGACCTTTCCACTGGAAGGCGAAGGACAGGTCTATTATGTATTCAGGCAGCGCCGGAAGCTCCGTCCCCTTCATATTGACACCACCCCCGGCTCCCACAGCATACTGGGCCTGGATCTTTATACGCATGCAACGTCTCCCATAAGGAGATATCTTGATCTTGTGATTCAGCGCCAGATGAGCGGTTTTCTCACGGGCACAGGTCCGGTCTATAACAAGAAGGAACTGGAAGAGATCAGGATGTCGGTTGAGCCCGTAATAAAAGACCTTGGGAGGGTGAAACGGGACCGTCTCCGTTACTGGATAATAAAATTCCTCAGCCAGCATCCCGGCGAAATATATAAGGCCCTGGTTATTGACGAGCTTAGGAGCAAATATCGCCTTGTCATGGATGATTTCTTTATAGTGGCTGAGATAAAACGGCGAGGCGGCATCATGCTCAGACCAGGGGAAAAGATATTTGTGACAGTCAAAAAAGCTGACCCATGGAACGACATACTCGAATTGGCTTATGCTGATAAAGAGTCAACTACCGTGGTGTAATAGCTCAATAAAGAATCCACGCCGAGAGGACGTGATTTTCTAAGATAAAACAAAACCTAAAACCTGCAATTAGCTTTTAGCAATTAGCTTAAAGACTACAAGCAGTTGTATAACTTTACGATAAATTGAAACTTTCATTTTTTGATGCAACCGTATTGTCTAACAACTAATTGATTTTATGCAGCTAATAGCTAACGGCTAACCGCTAATTGCATTTTTTAGGTAAAACCTTTTATACCACTACCTGAAGTAGTGGGTTAGGCCAATTAAATGAAAGTTACTTACATATATCCGCCTCTGTTTCAGAGCTTCTATCCCATGTCCACGAGGATGATAACTGAAAATTTGTTAAGGAACAATAATCTTGACGTGAGTTTTAGTGATATCCCGGTGACAACGTATTCCTCAAACATACAGAATGAAGTCTATGACACTATTCTGCCAAAAGCGATCAATAAGTTCTCCTCAAATATCACTCTATTTCTAAAGCAAAAGTATATCGTCAACAATATATTTTATGTATTCATGACGCATGGCTATTTTAATAAATACATTTTGCAGGGGTTTGATGACAAATACATTATTGTCACCTGCCTGAATTTTTGTGATTTGATTATTGTCAAACATCTGTTGGAGTCCGATAAAAAGGTTGTTATGGGAGGCCCACTTATTAATATCGGATTGTCACCGGCTTTTATACGAGAATTCTTGTCTGAAATGGGTGTGGTGGCATCTAAATTGAATAATGACCTGATCGTAGTTGCAGGCAATATAGATCTAACCACGGATTTATACGAAATAATAAAAGGGTGGAAAGACACCGTTATTACACATAACGATTATTCAACCATGTATGAATGTGAAAGGGATTATTTACAACAGTATTATGACGGATCATCTTTGATACCAGTGCATTTCGGATTTACTAACTGGTGTTGGTATGGAAAATGCAAATTCTGTACGTATAAGGAATTGCCGAGGATAGACTTCTTGGGGAATACTGAAGAAGCAAAAGTTGTCAAGTATGTCAACAACATAATGTCCAAATTTGGATCTACCCATATCAGATTTATTGATTCCTATTATCGTTTAAGTTCTCCCAGCGCACAAAATATACTTGGACAAATAAAGGAATACGATATCTCTATTTATACGGGAATAATGCTGTTAAAGAATAACGACTATATTGCGTTACTAAACAAGTATGTTAATCGCTTATTAATAGGACTGGAATCGACATCTGATTTTAGCCTGCGTTATGTTAATAAGGGTTATACCTATAAAGATATTGAGACAGCTTTAGATAATATCATAAGGCACTTAGACAGGAAAATATTTTTGGAAATATCCCTTATCCTGGATCTTCCAAGCAGGGATGTAGCTGATGTGGAGGATAATTATAAAAGGATAGCAGCCATCAAGCAGAAGTTAATTGAAGCCGGGTTTAAGGTCGGGATCCATTTGAATATCTTGAGTGTCTTCCCGAACATGGAATTACTGTATGGGAAGAACAGCCTGCTAAAAAGGTCGGATGATGCTTCCGACATACATCTCTCATCCGGCAAAAACTATCTAATACACCTTTTAAGGGAATGCGGAATGGATAATCCTTTATTGCTTCCTTCAGAGTCAGTAATCAGGGATAAATATCATTCACAGGATCTATGCTACGGGTATATAAGTTCGGATGTCCCGGTAGTTCGTTATGATATTAATGGCAATGTTCTGCCGTCAGATCTGCATCTGATTGACGACGGCAGTATGATGGATATTTTAGCCAGGACTAAGCGTCAATAGCCACTTGGAAACCGACGAATCGAGTGGATAAGGACCCAAAACCTGTTATTTTCTATCATCTCCTGGAGGGATTTGTGGCAACTGGAACCCCAAAACAATTTGAAGATTTAAAGATTTTTGAAGCGGATGACGGTTACATCGTGTATCACAGGGAAAGAGACAGGGTTCATTTCCTCAACCATACGGCGGTTCTTATCCTGGAACTTTGCAATGGAAAGAACTCCGTTGATAAAATGGTGGAAATGTTAAAAAAAGGTTATGGCCTCGATTCCTCTCCTGACCATGAGATTCATAAACTCTTGAACAGCTTTGAAAGCGAGGGCCTGGTAAAATTCATTTGAAAACCGAATTTGATATTTTAGGTGTTAAAATACGGATCACCACAAATTGTGAGGAGCTTGGCTGTAGGCTGGAGCACATTAGCCTCAGAGTGGAGCAGGAAGTATTTCTATCAGGGATCTTAGACATTGAGATTCCCAAAAAGAATGGGCATTATAGGGTTATTGAAGAAGGAGAAGAGCTGGTTACCTCGACTGATCCGGAAAAGATTACACTTTATCTCCATGAATTAATTAATTTTCGTCTCTCCTGGCATATGAGGGATCTTATCAAGATTCATGCCGCGAGCGGGTCTTTTGGGGGCAAGCGCTTCTTGCTGGCCGGGGACAAGGGCGCAGGCAAAACCACCCTGATTACGAGGCTTCTTTTTGAAGATGCGGCAGTCTATGGGGATGAAACGGTTCTGCTCCGGGGACCAAATGCAATACCATTCCCGAGGAAATTTCATCTAAAAGATGGGATTGTTTCGTTGATCCCACAACTGGCGCCCATCTGCAAGGGCTTGACATCATACCCTGCTTATTACGGGGGGAGGTTCTGTTTCTTTGATCCTACGGATGCGGGTTTTGACTGGCAGATAACTGAGGGAAAGGTGGACGCTATCTTCTACCTCGAACCCAGCCATCAGGAAAGGACAGAGATCAAGGAGTGTCCCAAATGGTTGATGGTGCAAAAGCTCATGTTGCAAGCTTCTGATTTTGCACCCAATCCTGAAACCCAGATCGGCCAGTTATGCCATGTCGTGGAAATGAGCGACAATTTTATCATTCATGTTGGCGACTTGGACAGGACCGTCATGTTGCTCAAAGGTTTTTTGGCTTGACTTGCATGGTGATCAAGGCAATACTAAGAAAAGTTGGCAGGTTTTGGAGAGGAGGTAAGGATTTATGGAAAAGAGATTTAAAGATGAAAAAATCCTGGAAGGTGTGGATGAAAAGAGAAGGGATTTTATCAAAAAGGTTGTAATTGGAACGGCCTTTGCCGTCCCTGTCATCAATTCCTTTTCAATGGATGGGCTAAAGATCAATATGGGTATGCAGGCTGAGGCAAAGGATGATTTTGATGCCCCTGCTGGTCCGGATATGCCTCACCCTGTAAAGCCTCAACCTCCGGTTTCACCCAATAGATGATTTAATAACCGTCCGGGAACCGACTCTGTGCTTTCTTGAACCTGGGAAAATAAGGGCGGGCGGAATGCCTATAGACGACATACTCGTTTCTGCCTGCATGATTGTCAGGAATGAAGAGGAATTCTTAGAAGGATGTCTTCTTTCCATCAAGGATGTCATAGATGAGATCGTTGTCGGGGACACAGGATCAACCGATCGGACCCGGGATATTGCCGGTGACCTCGGCGCAAGGGTTTACAATATCCCATGGAACGATGATTTCTCGGCAGCGAGAAACCAGGTCCTTGAACAGGCCAAAGGGATGTGGATCCTTTCAATAGACGCAGACGAGAGACTGCGTCCAATCTCTCGCTCACGAATCGAGCGATTCATCAAAGATCCCTCCAACATCGCCTACTATGTCCTGATGCATCCCATACGCCAGTGGACAGGAATGTGGGTGATCCGCCTCTTTCGAAATGATCCGCGAATACGTTTCAAGGGTATCTTTCATGAAACCCTGTGGGAGGGGCTTCAGAAAGCCCTTTCCTCCGGCAATAAAGAAATCGGGTACAGCGATCTTGTCCTCGATCATCTCGGTTACGAGAGTGATCAGAGTGAAAAGCTCATGAGAAATCTCTCACTTCTCTTGAGGGAGATAGAGAGGGATGACAACAATGCCTATATCTGGACTCACTTAGGACTGGTCTATGAGGATTTGGGGGAAGAGGCCCAGGCGGAGAATGCATGGAAAAGAGCGATCGAGATAGTAAGGGAGAAGAAAGACGTTCATATCCATGAAATATATGCCTACATCTATTATATCGAATGGAGGCTCAGACATGGAAAGCCGGTTAACGGGCTGTTGAAGGAGGTGATGGATTATTCTACGGGCAATCCCCACCTCTACTGGCTGAAAGGCCGGCTTCTGATGGACGAAAACCGCTACGATGAAGCCATCCCCTTTTTTGAAAGACTCATATCATGGGGCGACAAGCAGGATTTCAACAGGTTGTCTGTATGTTACGAGACCTGCATCTTCGATGTCAACGCATATGATTCCCTGGCCACATGCCACTTCAGGCTTGGAAACTATGAAGAAAGTAAGAGGTGTTTCCAACTTGCAGAGAAATACAAACCGGAAACCA
>JAYEIR010000197.1:0-2267 GCA_034660135.1 Thermodesulfobacteriota bacterium | reverse complement strand
GCAGGTCCCTGTCCAACTGCGGGTAGTGAGAAGCGACATTTGCTGCCATCCGGCAAACTGATAATGTATGCTCCAACAGGCCGCCGAGATAGTTGTGGTGAAAATTCTTGGCAGCAGGAGCCTTCTTGAATATGGCAACAAATTGCCTGTCTCTCAGGAACTTGTCAACAAGCGCCTTAAGATGGACATTGTCTATCTTCCGGAGAATCTCTCTGAGAGAGTCCATCATTTCTGAAATGCCGGAACCGGCCGATTCAACAAAAATACCCGGGTCCACTTCTTCTTGAATGGCCTCTATCCCTGAGATCGTGATCTGGATGCGGCCCTGGAAAGATCCCGCCTGCCCCTGGACTTCAACCACATCTCCCTGACTGAAGAGAGATGAGATCTCTTCAGCTCGCTCCCATATCTTCCCTTCTACTTCACCGGTCCGGTCGGCAAGTGTGATACTTATAAAGGGATCACCCTTCCTGGTTGTGCCTAATTTTTTCCCCTTGATCAGGTAGCAGCCCTTGATGCTGTCTGATTCGTTGATATCCTTGATCCATGGATGCCCTTGTTCCTTAATCATCAAAGTCTCCCGGCTTGCCTTTGTCTGTATTCAGACCTGCTGCGCGTTCATGGATTTTGCTTTCCGTCCACTGGGCAGGGTCTTCGATTCGAGTGCTCTTTGGGCCCAGGTCATAAGAATCAGCTTTCAGGATGGCTTCAATGGCCAGTGGCGCTGTCTCCCCGGCGTTAAACACGTTGGTGAGCAGGTCATAAACAAAGTCTTCCACCCCTTTTACCATCCTCTCGCGAATATCCATTGGCAGGCTCTGCATCTTGTTCTCAAATGGCAGGTTGATTTTCTTGTAGTCCCCCCCCCTCAGGTCATTTGATCTGGCATATCCAACCATCTCATTCCATAGGTCTTCAGTCATCCCTTCGTCCGGCATCTTAACAAATTCCCCGTTTTTATCGAGAAGCGCGTTGCCGTACTCATTGACCTTTACACCCCATGTAATCATCTGTAGGGCAGTCGCCACATTGGCCTTGGTAGTATGGGTCTTTTCCGCGATATTTCTAAGACGATCAGAATTGTTCCCGGAGGTCCCGTGCTGGGCCCCTGACACATTGTATTTGGCAATCGCGTTATGTATTTCTGTGGTCAGAGGGACCTGGATGCCTTTGTCACTGGCCTCGATGCCATGCGTGGTTCCGTTGTTCAAGGCGATCCAGTCAGGAAAAATATCATGTGCGTTAAGGCCCTGTATCAAAAAGAGTGCCTCATCAGGCGTTGAGATGCCTTCCTTTCCCTTTATTTCGCCCACTTCGGTTTCATGTCCGGCCCACTTGGGCACATAGGGGTTGAGGGCAATATTTGCCAGGAGGTTCTCATCGTCAGGCATGTGCGAGGCATCAATTGCAATTGAGGTTATCCCGGCTTCAAACAGGGTGGGAATTTCAAACTTGCCCTGTTCTATATCCTGTTCATTCTTGATGCCGTAGTGGTCTGCGTGAATAGCAACAGGCACGGTAATTCCCAGTTCATTGCAGATTGCATCCACCTGCCTTGCAATGTTCCAGAAATTGACTGCACAGTAGGCTGTCCTACCACCTTCAGACTTCGCGATTTCTATGATAATGGCGGAGTTAGCCCTCTGAGCGGCGCGCAGGGCCCCACGAATCACAAAATGGTTTCGCCCGTTGGCCGCAATGGTCATGGCCTTTCCCTTTTGAATCATGGCCTTGTCTATTACCTTGCCGCTGACAATCAAGGCCCTGGAATTAGGAAACAGCCGTACAATATTGGGTGGACGTCCGATCTCCAGCGCCTTCTCGAATTCCTGAGATAAATTTCCTTTTTGTAAAGACATAGGATCCTCCTTTAGCAATTAGCAATTTTCATTTTGGCATCAATCTGCCGTTTATCAGCAACGAACTCAGATGTCACTAGCATGTATTCAGCAAAGCAACTCTGCCCCACAAATACCAGTTTGCAATTACCAGTTTACAGTTGAAAAACCGTGAACTGGTAACCGGTAACTGTGAATCATTAAGTCCAGACGGGCCTAGACAGGTCAATAAATTGATGCAGAACGTTGCGGCTTTTTAAAAGAGATCCCAATGCCTGTCTCGTATGCCGCTAATTGTTGATCTGTTACCGTCTCATGGTTCTCTTCTGTTTTGAGGCGTACTTTCCTGGTTTACTTCTTCCTGAGGAAAAACCATCTTACCGCACAGCTTCAAATCATAACCTGAGAGATCATCGGCAAGAGCTCGAA
>JAYEIR010000196.1:0-2284 GCA_034660135.1 Thermodesulfobacteriota bacterium | reverse complement strand
CAGCAGGGCCGCAGCAAAACGGCTTACTACCCCATTTATCCTGTTAACGAGAAGACTTCATAAGGTAAGCCGTTTTGCAAGCGCCCGTTAGAAAACAGCCTGTTGGGGCATAAATAAAAAAAGAGAGCCCCATACCCGCTACGGATCAACTAACCCCGGACTTTTTGAGAAATTACATTGCATGAATTTAACGGGGTAAAATTGATGATTGTCGATTGTTGATTGAACAGCAGGCAGTCCGTGCAACCCGCAACCAATCCCTCACCCCTTCTCAACCAGAAAATCCCCTAAAAAGAAATAGTTAACCTCAGTCCTGTTGAACATGTCAAGCGCATCATCCGGAGAGCAGACCATCGGTTCTCCATGGATGTTGAGGCTGGTATTGAGGATAACACCCATGCCAAGTTTGTTTTTGACGTTTATCAGGAAATCCCTGTAACGGGGGTTTTCATGGCCTACGAAGTGGGGGCGACACGTCCCGTCAATATTCGTGACTCCTTCCATCAATTGCTGATAGGCCTCACGGACCCTGAAGGCGGTGGTCATGAAACGGTTGTCCCGGATATCCTGCCCGTCTAAGTAAAGGAGAGTGTCTGCATCGCTGCTGAGCATGGAGGGACAAAAGGGCTGGTACCAGACCCGCTTTTTCAGGACCAGGTTGAGGCGGTCTTTGATTCCCTTCCTGTCAGCCCTCGCCATGATGCTCCGGTTTCCCAATGCCCTCGGGCCGATCTCCATCCGCCCCTGGAACCAGAAGATGATTTTGCCATCTAATACGAGATCTGCCGCCCGCCCGGCCACGTCGCTCAGCCTGGCATAAGGGAACCCCCAGCGTTTTAGGGAGGAAAGCATGTCTTCATCTGAGAAGTCGGGACCAAGGGAGAGGTCCTTCAGGGTGTAGCGGCGAACCCCGAATCTCTCGTGATTGACCCCCATCCCAGCCCCCACCGCAAGGCCCCCGTCTCCCATGTGCGGAAACACGAAGACATGCCCTGTTTCAGGCAGTTGTGCGATCTTCATGTTCAGTTTGATGTTGGAGAATACCCCGCCTGCAAGGGCAATGTCGCGTTCACCTGTCAAGGCAAGCGCGTTTTGCGACAGGGTCAGGGCCCTTTTTTCCAGGACCCGCTGGGCCATGTAGGCGAACTGCTCGGACGGGTACTGCCAGAGTATTTTTTTCAATTCCCGATACATCCCCGTGGACGTAAAGGGAGAGACCAGTTCTAGACCGCGGGCCCCTATCAGCTTCATAAGCGGGTTGTCGTGATCAGCGATCGGATAGGCGTAGTTGGCCAGGGCCATGACCTTGCCCTCGTCCTCCAACTCCCTCATGTTCATCAGGTTTGTCACATGCTCGAAAAAAATTCCCAATGAGACATTGGACGCGATCTTTTTCAGGAGCTTCAGTCGACCACCTTTGAACTGCCATACAGAACCCGATAGACCGTCTCCAACCCCGTCAAGAGTAAGGATTAGACACCTGTCAAATCCACTCGACCGGGCCGTGGCCTCGGCATGGCACAGGTGGTGGTCTAACAGGGAGAGGTTGAAACGGGTAAATCCTTCGGCCCTGAGCTGCTTTTTGGCATATGAGCGTGTGAGATGCCGGGAGAGAATATTCGGGGCCAGCTCGGTAAACCTGTATTTAAACCCCTTCTTAAACGGGTCCGAACGTCTGGGCCTCTTTTTTCTCCGCCTGATAAGATAGTATTCCTCCTTCAGGCCAGGCGCGAGGCGCGTGAGGGTCTTGGCCGGGTCAGTAGTGGAAAGAGCGACCTCTTTGACGGCTGATGCCTCAATGCCCGCATAATCAAGACAGGCCCGGATAGAAAGAGAGGGGAATCCCACCTCCAATTTCCGCCGGCTCAGCCTCTCTTCATTGATCGCAAAAACGATGTCGTCGCCCTTCAGAAGCGCAGCACCGGCATCGTGTCCGTCCCATATACCTAAGATATACATTCCTCTATAGTCCTTAAGATAATGTTTTTGGGGTTTAGAATATTCGATCCCCGAAGAGATTTTTCCCGTGCGATATCAGGAAACTTGAAATTTGAAACTGGAAACTTGGTAGCCACCTGAATAGTCATATATAGACCAAGTTTCAAATTTCCAGTTTCAAGTATCGGATTCCGACTGCCCCTGTAATTCTTTTTAAAGGAGAATTACACCAACCCCAAAATGTTTTTCTTTAAGCCTATATCCCATCCACACCCCAGTGGAATTCCTTTCAGGGTGCTCTTGGCGGAGCAATTCCACGGGGCAGAGATTACCCCAGTACGATTTT
>JAYEIR010000195.1:0-37274 GCA_034660135.1 Thermodesulfobacteriota bacterium | reverse complement strand
AAAGGCTCTTTCTCTCTGGCCAAAAGTTCTAATATACCAAAGCACTTGTCTAAGGCTGGGACTCTTTTGAATTCGATTTTCATAATTTTGCAAAGAAAGAGGGTTGATGTTCTCTGTGGCGAACATTGTTTCTCTATATAAAACATCTCTGCAGCAGTGTCAAGAAAAAAAAGGGGGGGTTCTGGATGGACACCAATTAATTTTCGGGCAGGGAAAAATAAAACTTAACCCATTTGCCACTATCTGACTCAACCCATAATTTGCCATTATGTTTTTCGATTATTTTTCTGGAGATATAAAGTCCCAATCCCGTACCCTTTATTCCGCCCGCACCTTTTTGTTTTATTCTGCTGAATTTTTTAAAAAGTTTATTCTCAATATCATCCTTTGAGATACCCATCCCTTCATTAAATATTGAAAATAAAATGCCATGAGACTTTTTATATAGATCGATCTTTATTGCTGTGTCAGGTTTGCCGTACTTTATTGCATTGTTTAACAGGTTGGTAACAACAATTTTCAAGAGGTTTGGGTCTCCTTGAATTGGCGGAATGAGCTTAAATTCTGAAATTATTTTCATGTTGTTTACATTATTGTTATATTCAGGTATCTCTAACACCGGTTGAATAACGTCTTTGATTAAATCTATCTCTTTTTTGAATGATTCTATATCGTCGATTTCCATTTTTGAGAGATCAATATAGCTGCGAATTATATCCTCAAGATATTGACAATTACGTATTATTGATTCAATAATTTTTTGATGATTTAGTTCCAGTTTACCGAAATAGCCTCTATATAATGTATCAGCAGTAGTATGGACCGACGCGACAGGACTTTTTAATTCATGAGATACAATTGCCATGAGATCAAGCATTTTTCCATGAGAAATATCCTGCCTCGACTCGATTGCATTGCTAATTACATCCCTTAATTCATCAGGAGTAAATGGTTTTGGAATATAGTCGAATACACCCAGCTTTAATGCTTCCCTGGCGGTTTCAACCGAAGCAAACCCTGTAAAAATTATTACGGTTATTTCAGGATTGTTTGCTCTTACATTTTTTACTACCTCCATCCCACCAATTCCCGGCATTTTCAAATCGGTTATTACTATATCAAAATGGCCTTTTTCAATTTTTGCAAGGCCTTCCTCTCCGGAAACAGCAGTTTCAATATCAAAGTTATCTTTTTTAAATATCCTTAAACAACTTTTAAGAACAATTTCCTCATCATCAATAATCAATATCTTTGTTTCAGTATCCATTAATCCTCTCTATATAGTATATATAAGGCTTTGTCTTAAATCGATAAAAGAATAACCTGAAAAAGAGGTTAGCCTATGGGAGTGGCTGATCAATTTACAGGAAACTCAATCCTAAAGCATGTTCCCTCTCCAATCACACTTTTTACTTCAATAGACCCGTTATGTCTTTCAATTATTCCATATGTCACGGACAGACCAAGTCCTGTCCCATGGCCTGTCTCTTTGGTAGTAAAAAATGGATCAAATATTTTATTTAAATCTTCTTCGCTGATACCCGTACCGGTATCCGAAAACTGGACGACTATCTTGTTAGTTTCACTATTGTAAGTTGTAGAAATAATCAATTCGCCCCCATCAGGCATCGCATCAGCCGCATTTAAGGCAAGATTATTAATAACCGATTTTATTTGGTTGATATCCAGATTTATATCCGGGATATCATCGGAGAGTTGCTCTTTTATCATAATATCGTGAAAAGCAACATGTTTCTCTAAAATTATTAGCGTATCATTAATGATTTGATTGATATTGGCAGGATGTTTTTCAAGTTTTGTTTCTCTTGCAAAATCCAGCATTCCGGTAATAATTTTTCTGCACCTCATGGTTTCATTAATAATTACATTCAAATCATCCTTATATTCGCTTTCTTTTAGGTCCTCCATAAGCATACTGCTGTATGTCAAAACACCTGTCAGTGGGTTATTCAACTCATGCGCAATCCCCGAAGCGAGTCTTCCAAGGGATGCAAGCTTTTCCGATTGTGCAAGCTGCTTCAGGGTATGTTCTTTTAATTGTTGGTCCCTTTCATAAATAGCGTCTACCATTTTGTTAAATGCTGAACTGAGATAGGCCATTTCATCCTGGGTGTTAATATAAATTTTTTTGCTGTAATTGCCCTCGGCGATTTCTTTTGAAGCAGCCACGAGCGAATTTATCGGATTTAGAAT
The DNA here is from genome assembly GCA_034660135.1 of Thermodesulfobacteriota bacterium. Taxonomy (GTDB): domain Bacteria; phylum Desulfobacterota; class DSM-4660; order Desulfatiglandales; family Desulfatiglandaceae; genus JAYEIR01. The sequence goes on along the minus strand of JAYEIR010000195.1, from coordinate 35,060 downwards.
ATGTTTGATAAGGTAGACAGATAAAAGAACTGCGATTACTGCCGTAATGAACATCATGACTAAAAAGTACATGGTGGTATTTCTTTTAATCCTATCAAATTTTGCTTCTAATATCCCTACATAAAGTATTCCTACCGGCTGGTTTTCAATGTTATAGATTGGGCTATAGGCGGAGATAAACCAGTTATTAACTACAAAAGCCTTGTCAAGCCACATTTTGCCCTGTTTAAATACCTTTTCGTACACATCCTCTGAAACCTGTGTTCCGATAGCCCTTGTACCATCCTGCCTTTTTACATTGGTGGAAATGCGCAGATCATCTAAGAACAGGGTGGCCGACCCCGCTTCAATTCCATCTATTTTTTCATCTTTGAAAACGAGATCTTTAATATTATCAACAAATTCAAAGTTATTGTTAAGAAGTTTTGCCCCATATATTATTCCAACAAATTTGTTATTGTAAAATATTGGTGAAGCAGCTTTTATGGCCAGCCCTCGGTCTTCAAAGTTTTTTTCTCTTTTTCTCGCCATCTGGGTTGGATTGACTGCAATAAATGCCTGCTCTGCAAGGTCATTTCCTTCCCTTAGAAGTAAATCATATTCTATAACATCTGTACCAAAACAGGACTTTTGATATTTCAATACATACTTAATAAACGTTTCACTGCTTACATCATCTCCAGTGAATACCTCATTTCTGGACCTGACCAATACATTCCCTTTCAGATCTGTGATATTTAGAATGTCAAGATCGAGTCCTTCATTAGCCTCTATGAGCTGTTCGAGTAATAATTTTCTGTCATTATACCGAATTCCCAGCCTTATTGATGATCGTGCTGCAAGGTGTTTTGTAAGAAGATGTATATTATATACTTTTTCATTATATATATACTGTGCGGTCTCCATATCACTCTGCACCGAGTCATATGCCTGTGATAATATGTTTTTATTTATAATTATAAATCCAATGATTATTGATGAGATTCCCGTAATCAAAACAACAGAAAGCAGGCTGGCAATAAGTTTTATCCGTATATTTATTTTCGCTATTTTTTTCATCTGTTATTCAGCAAATAACTGAACCCCCAGGCACTGACCTTCGCAGAGGTAGCCTCATACTATAAAATACATTATCTATTCCTGCTACCAAAAAGAATCGTCAAAAATTGGCAAAAGAAGGTAGCACTTTTTACGGAGAGATGAAAAGAGGAAGTGTTATGGGAAAGAAGAATCATGTTACTTCCCCAATTGTTACGACATTTTAAGTTTTATATAAGTACGTTCTCAATAACTTCGGGTAAAAGCGGGTATGGGACTCTCTTTTTTTTCTTTATGCCCTTAATATAGTTTACAGCAGGCCCGCCTGCCTCGCGTTGCGAAGCATTGCGGGCAGGGCCGCAGCAAAACGGCTTACTACCCCATTTATTCTGTTAACCAAAAGACTGTATAAGGTAAGCCGTTTTGCAAGCGCCCGTTAGAAAACAGCCTGTTGGGGCATAAATAAAAAAAGAGAGTCCCATACCCGCTACGGATCAAGTAACCCCGGACTTATTGAGAAATTACTTATATAAGAATTTATCAAGAAATTAGGGAGGGGGCAGGAATTACATCAAGATGAAGGTGAACAGGAAAAGATATGAGACGCATTACAAGGGAAATAAAAAATTCCCGTATTATTTCTTGGATGGTCTCAGATCGGAAGGATAGACAAATTTGGGGTCCATCTCATAGGTCCAAGGAAGCCCCCATGACTGCCAGCCATAGTATCGTCTTTCGTCAAAACCCTGGATCTTATTTTTTTTCGCAAGCTGCCGATAATATTTGTGCTTATCACTATCTTTCAAGATTAAACTAATTTCGCAGGACGGGAATTGAGGCCCCTCAAAACCGTCTTCCACATCATAGACATTCTTAAAGCCCGCATTGACAAGGTCTGTGGCGGCAAGAGCGCTACGCACTCCATCACGGGAGATTATCAGTAATTTGTCAGTCTTTTTGAATACCTTGTTTATCTCTGCAATGAACTCATTATTCTTTATATTAAACAGATAACCGCACTTTTCACCGTTCTTGGTGAATTTATTGGTCATGAACATATAAGGAAACAGATACGCATTTACAGGATGACCCACAAACTGGTATTCGCACCTCGTCCTGACATCGATAAGGTGAGTATCAGGCACACTGTTAAGCATATCGTATGCTTCAATACTTAATAGTCTCTTGGCCTCCTCGCCAAGGGCGTTACCAAGGGACAAAAAAAGGACAACCACAAAAACAGCAACAAAGCCTGCGAACAAACATTTCTTATTCATCTGACCATCTTTCTTGATTAGTAAGGCCATAACTTACTTGACCCATTTGTGAAAACTCAAATTCAAAAGGCATCTCTAAGTCTGCCTTGATCTTGGCTATAAACTAATAGTCCAAAAGCAATTTATTTGTCAATGGGAAATATGATATTGTATATACTTATAATACGGATAAAGTAAAACCTAAAACCTGCATAAACTGTTTTCAAAAAGTTGTTACTAAATATAAATATCATATGGTTATAAAACACCTAAAATTAAATGGCATACACCAATTTGAGGCGGTCCATGAGGGTCTGATTATTTGAAAACAGTTTACCCTCCGGGAGCGTCGATTTTGCCGAATCTGCTGTGTTGGTAAGGGCTTGAAGTATACGAATACGTCTGCGCCCTTGCCGCCTTGCATCTCCGGCAAACTCGACGCTTGCAGGATTTAGGTAAAAATGAATTCAAGACCAAAAGGGCAATAAGCCCACAATTACCGGGCAGACCGAAACCCTGGAACAGTCTCACTTTGAATCATATCATATAATTATAGGGAGGTGGCAATAAATATGCTTAATCTAATTATCAGCTTAGCTGTTCTTCTATCCAGTGCATCGTTCGATGATGATTCGTACAGGAAGCAAAGGGAAAATATGGTAGCCGCCCAGATTGAGAGCCGGGGCGTTAGCGACAAGGCTACACTCAAGGCAATGGCTTCTGTCAAGCGGCATTTGTTTGTCCGGAAAGATCTTGTCAGGTCTGCCTATGATGATAGGCCCCTCCCCATCGGTTATGGCCAGACCATTTCTCAACCTTATATTGTTGCATATATGACAGAGATAATTCATCCAAAGAAAGACTACAGGGTCCTTGAAATAGGTACTGGTTCAGGTTATCAGGCGGCTGTTCTGGCAAAGATAGTCGAGCAAGTTTACACAATTGAAATTATCCCGGAACTTGGCAAATCCGTAAAGGATAGACTTAAAAGGCTTGATTACACTAATGTGGAAACTAAGATTGCGGACGGATATTATGGCTGGAAAGAACACGCGCCGTTCGATGCAATAGTTGTTACTGCTGCTTGTGAATATGTCCCACCACCTCTGATAGAACAGTTGAAAGAGGGAGGGATAATGGTGGTCCCGGTTGGATCCCCTTTTCTGGTTCAGACACTGATGTTAGTTGAAAAAATCGGATCTAAGATAAAGACCACTAATCTCATGCCGGTCCGTTTCGTTCCTTTCAGGAGAACCAATTGATACCTCCTTACTCCATAGAAAAACGAATTTACCTTTCAATAGGAATCCTCTCCGCTGCAATCATTGCTCTTCAACTGGTGCTGATGCAAATCCTTTCTATAATGCAATGGTATCACTTTGCTTATATGGTGATTTCCATAGCTTTATTGGGTTTTGGCGCAGCCGGAACATTCCTCTCTATTTTCAGAAAACCACTCGTAAAGAACTCTGACAAGGTCTTGCCTGTATTGATGTTTCTTTCTGCAATTGTCATGGCTACCGTCATCGGCATTGCACAAAGCCCGTTTATTAGATTTGACTCATACTTGTTGTTTGCAGACCTCTCCCAAATGTGGGGCCTTGCTCTTACTTACCTCGTGTTCTTCACCCCTTTCTTCTTCGGGGCCCTTGCAATTGGATTATCCTTTACAAAACACGTTCACCATATTGGCAGACTGTATTTTGCGAATCTTCTCGGCTCAGGAGCAGGCGGCATTTTGGCTCTCGGATTGATCTGGCACTTTTTACCCAATAAGCTTCCGGCGATCATTTCAATTCTCCCTCTAATCGCAGGCCTGATCCTCATACCCAAAAAATCAAGGGCCCTCATGATTATGGCTGCCGCAACGTCATTGATAATTATTACGTTCAATATCATACACCCTCCCAAATTAGTCCTGTCGGAATTCAAGGGTTTAACCAGGGCACTGAATCTACCGGAGGCAAAGGTTTCTCTGGAAAAGCCCAGCCCCTACGGTCTTATCCAATTGGTCTCATCACCCGCCCTCAGATATGCCCCGGCATTGAGTTTAAGCTGGCAAAAGGTCATTCCTTCAACACAGGCGATTTTCAATAATGGTGACTGGTTTGGCCCTGTTATCTCGTGGAACAAGACAGATGCAGCCATTATGAATTATACCACGAGTGCGCTCCCCTATTTTATGAATAAACGAGACAGGGTCCTGGTATTGAATGCCGGTACCGGCATGGATATTTTACAGGCAATGGCCCAGGGAGCAAGGACAATTACTGCTGTTGAAGCCAATCCCATCATTGTTCAAATGATAGATAAAGCACTCTCTAATCAGGTTTTTTCATCTTTCAACCATCCCGATGTATGCATACGTAATATTGAATCACGGACTTACCTGTTAACTGACAGGTCCAAGTATGATCTTATAACCCTGCCGATAATAGGTGCCTTTGGCGGAACTTCGGGCCTGTATGCGCTTCAGGAACAGTACTTACTAACCAAAGAGGCATTCCGGGAGATGTGGCTGAGGCTTACGAAAAACGGCGTAATCAGTATAACCTGTTGGATGGATTATCCGGTTCGTAATCCGCTGAAAATTCTTTCAACAATTGCAGAGGTGTTAAGGGAACAGGGCATACCAGACCCGTTGAGATTTATTGCGGCCGTGAGAAGTTGGGGGACTCTGACGATTAATGTAAAAAGATCCCCTGTCTCTACAGAGGAGACGCAAAGAATCAGGAAATTTTGTAACAAAATGTTTTTTGACCCGGCGATTCTACCTGATATTCAATACCCGGAACGAGCAAAGTTTAATGCCTTGCAGGACGATCAGTTCTTTTGTTATCTCGACGAGATCCTTTCTTCAACACAAATTAGTCTCTATTCCAGGTATGATTTCAATATCAGGCCCGCAACTGATAACCGGCCTTACTTCTCACAATTCCTCCGGTGGAAAAGCCTGCCACACCTCGCAGGACTCTTTGGCACTCATGCCCTTCCTTTCCTGGAAATCGGATATCTGATCGTTGTACTGACGCTTATCCAGATTTCAATCGCATCTGTTGTTTTGATTATCCTCCCGCTTTTCAGTCTTGGGTGGAACATAAAAAATAAGTTACGGGTAGTATCATATTTCAGTGGAATCGGACTCGGCTATATGTTTGTAGAAATCGTATTCATTCAATATTTCATCCTCTACTTCGGTAACCCCATATATTCAGCTGGAGCAGTAATAAGTTCCATGTTGATCTGTTCCGGGATTGGCAGCTATATGTCATCAAAGATAAAAGGAACAGGAAAACCCCTCCATGTCCTTTTGGGCTGTATTGTGGTTTTGATTCTTCTGTATGCGATGATTCTCCCTCCAATTCTTCAAAAAACAATAGCTTTCCCGTTTGAGGCAAAATTCTTGCTTGCATTCCTGTTTATAGCACCCGTGTCATTTCTTATGGGAATGCCGTTCCCGGCCGGCATAAGCTTTCTTGCTCAAGTAAACCAAAATCAGGTCCCATGGGCCTGGGGGATAAACGGATGCTTATCTGTAATCAGTGCTGCGCTTGCTACTATTATTGCAGTTGAATTAGGATTTGTATGGGTCATGATGTTTGCCTCTTTTGCGTATCTTCTGCCGATATTGGGGAGTATCAGGAAACCATAATCATGGGTCACCATTGCTTTTGAGGCAACTGGAAAAAACAGACATTTTTTTGTTGACAAACCTCTTTTCCTGCATTTATACTCTTTTCAACAATTTTTACATGGACCAATGGTTATGGAAATATACAGACATTTTTCAATCAGCAGCTATTTTATTTATTATTTTTTTGGGGATATCCATATCCACGGCCCGGGTTAAATTCACAAATAATGTAATTAAAAGGCCGTGGAAAAAGAACTTCCACGGCCTTTTTTATTTTGTATTTTTGATCAATACCTGATGAATTCGACTTTATTATAAATTCATCAACTTTAAGCTTATATACCGGCAATCGCAGATGTTGAAAAAATCAGGGTGTTCAATAATGAATTATTTTAATTTTATTTATTATTTTTTTGGGGATATCCATATCCACGGCCCGGGTTAAACGCACAGACAAAGCAATTACACAGGCCGTGGAAAAAGACCTTCCACGGCCTTTTTTATTCACAATTTTGATGTTTATTAGAGGGGGTAACAGATGTGTCTTTCAAAAAGAGTTGCAAGCTCAATTGAAAAATCGTCATGGGTAAGAAAAATGTTCGAAGAGGGGGCCGCGAGAAAGGCAGAGTTTGGACCTGATAATGTCTTTGACTTTAGCCTGGGCAACCCCAATCTTGACCCACCGGTCAGCTTTAAAAACGCCCTGAAGAAACTGGCTTCCGATGATCCCCCCGGCGTGCATGCGTATATGCCCAATGCGGGATTTGTTGAAACACGTGAAGCTGTATCCAGATATTTGAGCGATACAAAAGATCTTTCCTTTGGGCCTGATGACATAATCATGACAGTAGGGGCGGCCGGGGCTTTGAATGTGGTATTAAAGGCGATCCTCAATCCTGGTGAAGAAGTTGTTATTCCTGCGCCCTATTTTGTAGAGTACAATTTTTATATTGATAATCATGGTGGAATCCCCAAGACCGTCAGTACCAAGCCCGATTTTTCTCTTGACCTGTCTGAGATTGAAGCGGCTATCAATCCCAGGACACGGGCAGTATTGATAAATACCCCCAACAACCCGACTGGTAAAATCTATAATGAAAGTGAGCTTCTTGAATTAGGCCGAATATTAACAAGATACAGTCAGGAACATGGAAATCCAATATATCTGATAGCTGATGAACCCTATAACAGGATCGTATATAATGGTACTATATGTCCTTCTGTGTTTGACGCGTATAAAGAGACGTTTCTGGTAACCTCATTTTCAAAAGATCTGTCTCTCGCCGGAGAGAGGATTGGTTATATCGCTGTTCACCCGCAGATGACCGAAAAGGGCACTATTATTGGCGGGCTTATCCTGTGCAACAGGATACTCGGGTTTGTCAATGCCCCGGCCTTTATGCAACGGGTGATACAATCTCTTTTGAACGATAGCGTTGATATCGGTCTGTACAAACGAAAAAGAGACACACTGTCTAAGGGACTCAAAGATGCGGGCTATGATTTTAATATCCCAGAAGGCGCCTTTTATCTCTTTCCCAGGAGTCCTGTGCCTGATGATGTGGAGTTTGTGAGGGCCTTGCAGGAAGAAAACATCTTGACAGTGCCTGGCTCAGCCTTTGGCAGCCCTGGGTATTTCAGGATTGCATATTGTGTGGAAGATAAAACAATTGAAAGGGCACTCCCTGGATTCGCACGGGTCATGCAGAAATACAAGTAATGATGCCATAAATCGTGTCTGAACGAAAAGGCCGTTCAGACACGATTTTGGATTTCAGGTTACGGAGGGCTCTGGTCAATATTGTCAGGCCCTTAAACAGTATTCGGAGTTACTCCATCCAGTTAAAGGTCCTTTCCACGGCCTTTTTCCATCCAAGGTATCCCTTTTCTCTGTCCTCTGCGGCCATGGCCGGCTGCCAGGTCTTGTCAGCGTGCCAGTTCTTGTGCAATTCTTTCAATCCTGACCAGAATCCGACAGCCAGACCGGCTGCATAGGCAGCCCCCAGGGCCGTTGTTTCTGCTACCCTGGGCCGGATTACGGGAACAGCAAGGGTATCTGCCTGAAACTGCATCAGGAGATCATTGTAGACCATACCGCCGTCCACCTTAAGGTGGGATAGACTGACTCCTGAATCTTTGTTCATGGCTTCCACAATATCACGGGTCTGGTAGGCGCAGGCCTCTAATACGGCCCGGGAGATATGTCCCTTGTTAACGTATCGCGTCAGGCCGACCATGACGCCGCGCGCGTCAGAGCGCCAGTACGGGGCAAAAAGTCCTGAAAAAGCCGGGACAATATAGACACCTCCGCTATCCTCGACCGTACGGGCCAGCTGTTCTACTTCAGGGGCCTTAGAAATCATTCCCAAATTGTCCCTTAGCCACTGAACCAGGGCCCCTGAAATAGCGATAGAACCTTCGAGGGCGTACACCGGGCTTTGGCCTCTTATCTGGTAGGCCAGCGTGGTGATCAGGCCATGCTTTGACGCGACCGGCTTGACGCCGGTATTAAGCAGGAGAAAACATCCGGTGCCATAAGTATTCTTGGCCTGTCCTGCCTCGAAACAATGCTGGCCTACAAGCGCTGCCTGCTGGTCTCCCAATGCGCCGCACACAGGGATTCGGGCATTGAACGGACCATTTTCAGAGGTCATCCCCCAGTAGTTTGTATCGCTGGATGGGACAATTTCAGGTAATATCTGTTTCGGGATACCCAAAACCTGGAGTATCTCCTCATCCCATTTCAGGGATCTCAGGTCCATGAGCATGGTCCGACTCGCATTGGTCACATCTGTCACATGGGCCCCTCCTTGCGGCCCACCCGTCAGCCACCAGATGACCCATGTCTCCATTGTGCCGAAGCATGCGTCTCCTTTCTTGGCCGCAGCCCGAGCATCGGGAGTGTTGTCCAAGATCCACTTGATCTTGGGCCCGGAGAAATATGTTGCGACCGGCAGACCTGTTTTTTTCCGGAATCTGTCCTGTCCCCCATCTTTAATAAGCTCTTTGCAGATCTCGTCCGTTCGTGTACACTGCCATACAATGGCATTATTATAGGGCTTTCCAGTATTCTTGTCCCAGAGTACGGTGGTCTCCCGCTGGTTTGTTATGCCGATAGCTGCCAGATCTGACCCCTTGATATCCGTCTTGGATAGAGCGCCACGGATGACTTCCTGGGTATTTTTCCAGATCTCCAGAGGGTTATGTTCCACCCATCCCGGCTTTTGGAAAATCTGTTCGTGCTCTTTCTGGTCCAGACCAACAATCCGGCCTGCATGGTCAAAGATCATAAACCGGGTGCTGGTCGTTCCTTGATCCACAGCCCCCACATATCTATCCATTCTCTTCCTCCCTCATTATATTGCTCACGCTCGCCTAAGGATTTTATCCAACACCCGGAAAAACCGGAAATTCTTACGCCTTCAAAAAAAAGGGCCGGCCTGAATGGCCGGCCCGAATTAGCTGCTCTATGAATAGAGTTATAAATTTATGCCTATTTCACGCGTCCCTCGCGCCAGGCCTGAATGAGCTGGTCGTAGTCAACGGTCTCACCTTTCGGTTTCTCATTAACCTTCGCCTTTGGCGAGCCGGGCTTATTCAGCCAAACATTCGGGTCGACGCATGGATTGAGCTTTGGACCGCACTCAGTCTGCACCCCTGCGCGCTCGATACGCGCCATGACTTTGTCTTGCTCGCGGGCAAGATTGTCCATGGCCCTGTCCACGGTCACCTCACCGGAAACCGCCTCGCCGACATTTTGCCACCATAACTGTGCCAGCTTCGGATAATCCGGCACATTGGTCCCTGTCGGGGTCCACGCCACACGGGCCGGGCTGCGATAAAACTCCACCAGGCCTCCCAGCTTGGGGGCACGGTCGGTGAAGGCCTGGCTTCTAATGTCGCTGTCGCGGATCGGCGTCAGTCCTACCAATGCCTTCTTGAGAGAGGTGGTCTTGGCCACGCAGAACTGCGCGAACAGCCACCCGGCCTTACGACGATTCAGCGGTGTGCTCTTCATGAACGTCCAGGACCCACAGTCCTGATAGCCTAACTTCATCCCCTCTTCCCAGTATGCGCCGTGGGGAGATGGAGCCATACGCCATTTCGGGGTTCCGTCAGCGTTGACCGTGGGGCCAGGTGCAACCATGGACGGGACGAAAGCCGTATACCAGAAGATCTGCTGAGCCACATTCCCTTTGGCGAGGATCGGCAGGTAAGTATAGAAATCCAGCCCGAGGCAGCCCGGGGGAGCGTATTTACGCAGCCATTCCATGTACTTGCGGAGCGAATACTTGGCTGCCGGGCTGTTGGCGGCGCCGCCGCGACAAACACTCGATCCCACAGGGATACAACCCTCAACCCGAATTCCCCATTCGTCCACCGGTTTGCCGTTTGGCAGACCCTTGTCTCCACAACCGGCCATAGACAGCCAGGCATCAGTAAAACGCCAGCCAAGGTCCGGGGCCTTTTTGCCGTAGTCGTTGTGACCGTAAACGGCCTTACCATCGATTTCCTTGACAACTTCAGTGAAGAACTGTGCGATATCCTCGTAAGCAGACCAGTTGACCGGAACGCCCAACTCGTAGCCATAGATTTCCTTAAATTTCTTCTTGAAATCCGGACGCTTGAACCAGTCGTAGCGGAACCAGTAGAGGTTGGCAAACTGCTGGTCCGGAAGCTGGTAGAGCTTTCCGTCCGGACCGGTAACAAACGATTTGCCCATAAAATCGTCAACATCAAGGGTCGGCAGGGTAACGTCCTTTCCTTCGCCCTCCATGAAATCGCTCAGGGGAACCACATATCCGTAGCGCATATGGGTGCCGATGAGATCGGAATCGTTGACCCAGCCGTCATAGATGTTCTTCCCGGAGGCCCATTGGGTTTGAAGCTTTTCAATAACATCACCTTCCTGAATCAGGTCAAAGGAGACCTTGATCCCGGTAATCTCTTCAAACGCCTTGGTGAGAACCTTGGCCTCATATTCGTGGGTAGGGATGGTCTCGGAGACGACCTTGATATTCATCCCCTTAAAGGGCTTGGCCGCCTGCATAAACCATTCCATCTCCTTCATCTGCTCAGCCTTGGTCAGTGTGGATGGTTGAAATTCGTTGTCGATCCATTTCTTGGCTGCATCCGTCTGCGGTGAAGACCAGCAGGGAACGCTTGAAAAAACGAGCGCCAAGGCTACAATCACGCAAAAAAGAGTCCTCTTCTTATTCATTGCTGTTGTCTCCTTTCAAATCGATTCAGTTAATCGCACACACCTTGCCCATTTATGTTGTTCATTGCGTCTCACCCCGGCGGGGAAAATCGGCAAGGCAAACAAGAGGCTCCACTCGGTCAGCCCCATCTCATCGCACCCGTTACCACCTCCTTCCATTTTGGATTTTGGAACTTTCCGCCTGGTTCTCATGTTCCTGCGTGGGAACGAGAAAATATTCCGCAATCCGCATTCCCCTTCATCCCCAAACCATCACAACAATAATCCAGCACACGACAATAATAAGCAGTATCCAGAGGGCAAAATGGGTCAATCCGATCCATGCAAAAAAGATATAAACACTGGTTAGAATCCCTATAAAAAGCCGGTCACCCGGTGTGGTAGGAATCGGCAGGAAACCGCGACGCTCCAGGGAAGGAGATAAGGTTTGCCATACCGCCATGGCAATCACCGTCAGGATAATGGTGCTGCAGAGAATTGCCGTCGGAACGGTCCATTCCATCCATTCAAGAGTAAACTTCATGGTTTTTCCCCTTACACACGACCCATGGCAAAGCCCTTGGCCATATGATTGCGTACGAACCAGATCACCATGGCGCCCGGTACGATAGTCAGTATACCGGCCGCAGCTAACAGGCCAAAATCAAGACCGGTGGCGCTGATGGTTCGCGTCATGATTGCCGAGATCGGTTTCGCTTCGGTTACCGTCAGTGTCCGGGCCAATAGCAGCTCGACCCAACTGAACATGAAACAGAAAAAGGCCGTAACGCCCACCCCTGCCCTGATCAGCGGGATGAAAATGGTGATAAAAAAGCGTGGAAAGCTGTACCCGTCGATAAAGGCGGTTTCATCAATCTCACGGGGGACCCCGGACATAAAGCCTTCCAGTATCCACACCGCCAACGGCACATTGAAGAGACAATGGGCAAGCGCCACCGCAATATGCGTATCTATAAGACCGATTGTGGAATAGAGCTGGAAAAAAGGGAGCGCAAAAACAGCAGCCGGAGCCATGCGGTTGGTTAACAGCCAGAAAAACATCTGTTTGTCACCGACAAACTGGTAGCGTGAAAAGGCATAGGCCGCAGGAAGGGCCACGAACAGCGATATAATAGTGTTCATGGCCACGTAGATCATGGAATTGACATACCCCATGTACCATGATGAATCGGTAAATATCTTCATGTAGTTCATGAATGTAATATCTTTCGGGTACAGGGCAAAGGATGCGAGGATGTCGGCGTTAGACCGCAGGGACATGCTGAGCATCCAGTAGATCGGCATCATCAGAAGTATCAAGTATATGACAAGGCCGATGGTTTTTTTCTTTCCTTTCATACCTTCTCTCCTTTTCCGACTCTCTGAAGCGCCTGGTAAAATATAAAACTGAATAGGAGTACGATGACAAAGTAGATGAGCGAAAAGGCCCCGCCAGGTCCCAGGTCGAATTGCAAAAGCGCGATCTTGACGAGATAGATGGAGAGGAAAGTGGTCGAATTACCGGGGCCGCCCCCTGTCAGAACGAAAGGCTCGGCATAGATCAGGAAACTGTCCATAAATCGGAGTAGAAAAGCGATGGTGAGTACACCGCGCATCTTGGGCAACTGGATGTAGATAAAGGTTGACCAGGCCGATGCCCCGTCAATCCGTGCTGCCTGGTAGTAGGCCTCGGGGATCGCCCGCAGCCCCGCATAGGCCAGGAGGGCAACTAACGGGGTCCAGTGCCAGACCTCCATCAACATCACGGTGATCCAGGCATCGAGCCACCTTGCCGTATGATCAAAGGGTATGCCAAGCAGGTTGTTCACCCCTGCGCCAAACAGGCCGATATCCGGCCGGGTAAAAATCATCCAGATGGTACCTATAGTATTCCACGGGATCAGCAGGGGCAATGCTATGGTAATCAGACAGGCGGGGACTCCCCAACCCTTTTTTGGCATAGCGAGGGCAATGAGTATGCCAAGGGGCATCTCAATCAACAGCACAAGCCCGGAGAAGAGGAACTGGCGCCACAGGGCATCATGCAGGCGCTTGTCGGCCAGCATCTCCTGGAACCACTCGATCCCGACGAAAACGCTCTGGCCCGGCCCGAAGATATCCTGCACCGAATAATTAATCACGGTCATCAAGGGAATAATGGCGCTGAAGGCCACGATGACAAAAACCGGCAGCACCAGTAACCAGGCCTTGTTATTTGGCCATTTTTCCATAGAAACACCCCTTGTAGATTGACGATTTTCTATTGATGATTGAAAAACCTTTAACCCATAACCCTTGAGCCGATCGTACAAAACTTGAAACTTGAAACTGCTGTAACCCGTAACCCGCAACCTTCATCCCCAAAGGTCAGTGTCTTTCTGTTTCTCCATTCAATATTCGATGTTGGACGTTCGATGTTCGATGTTCATCTTTTCAGCAACCCGCAACCCGCAACCCGCACTACCTAATCAACCGTCCGTCGGCAAACAGCCTGGTCCATTGTGGTGGGAAGCCAAGCCAAACCTCGCCCTCGGGAACCGGTTTGTCCTCAGGCAGCCTGGCCTTCAAGGTCTTACCATTCAGAGTAAGTGCCACAATCCTGTAACTGCCCAGATCTTCAACCCCCTTGACCCCGGCCCGCACCCTGCCGTCACCGGACCCTGTATGTACCTCTAAATACATGGGCCGTATCCCAAGTTCCAGCTTTCCCCGGGCTTGGCGCCCCTTTGCCGCTGTTTCCTCGTCTAAAACAATGCCGGCGCCATCGACCCTTGCTTCATTTCCCTCTATGGTACATTCCAGGAAGTTCATTCCAGGGCTCCCTATGAAATAGCCCACAAACCTGTGTTCAGGGTTTTCAAAAAGGTCCTGGGGAGAGCCGATCTGTACGATTTCCCCTTCGAACATCACCGCCACTTGATCGGCAAAGGTCAGTGCTTCCACCTGATCATGGGTCACATAAATAAAAGTCCGCTTTAATTCCTCATGGGTCTCTTTTAGTTTCTGCCGCAGGTACCATTTCATTTGCGGATCGATGACCGTCAACGGCTCATCGAAAAGTATGGCCGCCACATCACTTCGAACCAGACCACGGCCCAATGAGATTTTCTGCTTGGCATCGGCCGCCAACCCGGATGCCCTCTGGTTAAGAAAAGGCGTCAGGTCAAGGATTTCCGCTACTTCGAGGACACGTTCCTTTATTTTGATTTCGCTTAGCCCTCGATTGCGCAAAGGAAATGCCAGATTATTGAATACCGACATTGTGTCGTACAAAACCGGAAACTGAAAGACCTGGGCGATATTACGTTTTTCCGGCGGCAATTCTGTTACGTCCTTCCCATCATATAGAACCCGCCCCCTGCTGGGGGTAAGCAGACCGGAAACGATGTTCAGTAAGGTGGTCTTGCCACAGCCTGAGGGTCCTAACAAGGCACATGCACCCCCGTCATCCCACACATTATGGATGCGCTTCAGGGCATAATCCGACCCACTTTTGGGCTTGTGCAGATAGCTGTGAGCAACTTCATTCAACTCGATACGAGCCATGACAGTCTCCTATGTCAGTCCACCTTCAACAGCCTCACGAGAGGGCGACGCAACCAGCGCCCCTGCCTCATCGTACACAAAAAAAGACGACGGGTTGACATATATGGTTATTTTCGCTCCGATCCGGACAGGGCGAACTCCATTTTCCTGGACCACCAGCCGAGAGCCATCATAGTCGGCATGAATGAAAGTTTCGGACCCGTTAATCTCTGCCAATTCGACTCTGGACGGAATCTCAGCATCTTCCTTGCCGTTTCTGGACAGAAAAAGATGATTGGAACGTACACCAAAGCTGTACTCCCCGTCAGACAGCAATTTCATATAGTCTTCCAATGGCATTTTAATACTCTGCCCAATTCTAACAGTGCCTCCTTGAATCGTGCCTTTCAGGAAGTTGATAGGCGGATCACTGAAGACCTCAGCCACCTTGGTTGTCGCTGGATTATGGTAAACTTCCGGTGTTGGACCGGTTTGCAGGATGCGGCCCTCATCAATGACCAGGATATTGCCCCCTAACATGAGGGCTTCGGTCGGTTCCGTGGTGGTGTAAACGACGACTGCCTTACGCTCCTCAAAAATATCGTGAAGCTCAATCCGCAGTTCCTCACGCAGTTTATAGTCCAGGTTCACTAAGGGCTCGTCTAACAAAAGCAGCTCGGCGTCTCCGATTAATGCCCTGGCAATGGCAACGCGCTGCTGCTGTCCTCCGGAAAGCTCGGTGGGCAGACGATCCAGCATCTCCTCGATGTGCAGCATCTCGGCGGTTTTGCGTACGCGCCGGTCAATTTCTCCCTTTTTGACTCCGGCAATTTTCAAAGGCGAAGCGATATTCTTATAGACAGTAAGAGAAGGGTAATTGATGAACTGCTGATAGACCATGGCAACACTCCGTTTTCGGACTGATTTGCCGGTAACGTCTTCTCCGTTTACCAATATCCGCCCGGAAGTCGGTCTATCGAGTCCTGCCATCAACCGAAGAAGAGAAGTCTTGCCCGCTAAGGTATGGCCAAGCAGCATATTGCGGGAGCCTGCCTCAAACTCCAGGCTGACGTTGTCAATGTGGATTTCCCTGCCTACCTTTTTTGTGATACCTTCCAGAGTTAAGGACATAATATGGTCATTCTCTTACTTTAGATTCTTACACGACTAATTTAAGAAATTATCTCTCACAATGGTTTTGCATCCTTTGTCCTCACAAGGACAAGGATCTGTCAACCGCTCGTCCCCATTTTCAAAAAAGCATTTACTGCCGCATAAGCGCTGCCAATGGCCAACCCTGAGCCACATTTCATCCGCATCCAATCCTGGTGGGCCAGGATGGAACCGGCCGCGAACAGCCTCTCAAAGGCCGGAGCGCCTGAGCTGTCGAGAGGACGGAACAGGTCATCAATTTCCAGGCCGGCCCGGTTGACCGGGTGCCCGCGTAAGTCCAGGAAATCCTTGTGGTGCCATCCTTTTCTACCTTCTGGTTGGTGGACAGGCAAATTAAAGATGGGCTCCCGGATTCGTTTTCTGTCAGCCAATAGCCCTCTTCCCCAAAAACGGCCACTGGCCAGGATAACCCCTTTGGCACGTACAGTTTTCTCCACTCTGTTGTTGCCGATGTCGAGGATGAAGCCCCCCCCTGGTTCCTGGTAAGCTTTCAAGACCCGTTTTTGTGAAAAACGCCTAACCCCTTTGCCCAATAGTCCCTGTACAAAGGTATCATTTAGCCGGAGGCCCGGAATTGAGACAGGCAGTGTGGGAATTTCGAATATGGGGACCCCGACCTGTTTTTCTAATTCGGCAATAATCTCATCCGTCCTGTTCATCCCGAATACGGCCGGCATCCCTATAGATTGGGCATCTCCAATGAGTGGTTGCACTGTTTGAGCGAGCTGCTTCCGATTTTTTGATAACTCCATGGTATAGGCCATATTCTCGCCCGCAAGGAGCTCTCTGAGTTGATCATTCCCCGGGAAAATGACACGGGCTGAGCGCAAACCCGGCCATCTATCCTTTAGGGTCTCCGCAATTTGAGTGGCACTGAAATCATTGAGGCCATGAAAGTCAACGAGTAAACATGGGCGTCTTTCCTCCAAAGCCTTCACACCTCCCCACATGCTTTCAGGTGTGCAGTATGTCAGTTTTGTTGTTCCGAGAGGCATAATCATCTCTGAATTCTGCCCGTTTCGCCTCCTGTAAAGAAGGCCCTCCCCCTTTAAAAAGGAGATCAGCTCATCAAAGGCGGCCTCAATCTCTCTCCTTTTTATCCGGGCATAGGGGTGTTTGGGGTCCTCACGGGTCAGGGCCTCTATTCCTGACCAGGGATCTTGCCACAATTTTTTCTCTGCTACCGGATGCACCCCTAACAGATCCAGGAGGCCACTGGCAAAAATAATTTGCCCCGTGACACCAACCTGAGCAGTGGAGAGACCACGGTTGGCGCCAAAAAGCGCTGATGCCATACCTGCCATCCCGTTTCCGATGACGGCCAACTCACATTCTATGGAGTCTGTGTCGGTCATAGCAAGTGTATGTACACATTCCTCAAACAGGCCCTAAGATTCCAGACCTAAAAGCCCGCAGTACAAGGCCTCTTTGAACTCCGCTTGAATGAGCTGCGCGTCCCAGAGAACAAGACGCTCCCCCTTCCACCGTTCGCGCAGGAAGCTCTTGAGATGAGTTAGACCCTCATCGGCAGAGAAGTCCCCGCGCTCATACAGGTGAGCCGTCACTCTTTCCCCACAGAAGGTGCCCTGGCAGGAGCCTTTACCCATCCGGCTGCGGAGCCCAATGGCCCGAAGGTCCAGTTCGTCGCCCTGCTTTTGAATCGACCCGATGACGCTGTCTATGACGCTTTTGGGCAAGATCTCGCACTCGCAAAGGGGGTGGTTTTCCGGCCCCCCACCTTTGATCCAGAGCCTTGGGCCTAAGCCCGGTTCGGTCCACATGCCGGCCGGGGTAGAGGGAAGGGGCTCTGTTCGGGTTAGACAGGGATCTGTTATTCCCATCCGCTTACAAACCAGATCTGCCGTCTTCTCTGCCATGAAACGGTAAGTCGTAAGCTTGCCCCCCGGAATGGTTGCAAAATTCTCTATACCATCTTGAATATGATCCAAGAGGGTGAAGCCTCGACTTACGGAACGGTCGTTAGCTTCAGATTCGGGTTTCAATAGAGGTCTGACACCGGCGTAGGCCCGGATATACCGAGCAGATTCCATAACAGGAAGCATTGCTGCCCCCTCTTCCACTATTAAATCAATCTCTGCAACCGTAGGTCTGACCTGTTCTAATGAGTCGATTCGCATTGAAGTTGTTCCGAGAATGGAAACCGTGCCTCCCGGGACCAGGATGTCCCCGTCTGCGGGACTGCGCAAACGGTTTACAACCCGTTTTGTGATCCGCCTGTCAGTGACCAAGAGGCTGCCTTTTGAATAAATGATATCGATTGACACGCCGGCTAAAGCAGCCACTTCACCGGCCCAGGCCCCGCAGGCGTTTACCACCTGTTCAGGTTCCACAATTATCTCTTCGCCGGTTTTCGTGTCTTTGAGGTGAGCTGACTCGATGCGGTTCCTGCTCTTTTTGAACTCAACTATTTTAGTATGTTGAAGTAACTTGGACCCTAATTCTTGGGCCTGAGAGCTATTTTCCAGAGAGAGTTTGAAAGGATCAATTGAGGCATCTTCTACCTGATAGGCAGCAATTACTTTTTCGGAAAGGGCAGGTTCGAGTTCCAGCGCTTCACTGATATCCAGGCTGTTAACGGGGATCCCGCATCGGGCACACATATGGGGAAAATCGGCCACATACCTCTCGTCATCTCCCTCAATCGCCACAAACAGGCCCCCTGTGTCTTCGATGCAATGGGGGACCAGTCTCTTTAGAAGCACGTTTTCTTCCCGGCATTCTCTTGCGACCGCTGGATCGGTCGATACATAGCGCGCTCCGCTGTGGAGAAGTCCGTGATTACTGCCGGATGCACCAGCGTTTATGTCACCCTTTTCTGCCAGGATGCAATGAACGCCACGAAGTGCCAAGTCCCTGGCAAGGCCAGTGCCGGTGGCACCGCCACCAACTATCAGTACCTGTGTTTGGAATTTAAGACTCATCTTCAATTATGTGAGAGCTTTTTGAAGTGCACATCCATCTTCTCTTCAACGCTCAGTCTTGCCTATATGAACCGGAGGCTTGACTTTGACCAAAACAGAACACTTTGCAAAGGCCTTTTAGTATGGATGGTTCAGCCAGGAGAACACATTAACATAGAAGGACTCCGTTCTTTTCTATGTTAGAAAATCGGCTGTGTCAACTCCTAATCCATAATTTATGACATTTCGTTGGTTGTACTAAGCTGAGATTGTATTTCGTTGGTTGTACTAAGCTAAGATTGTTCGGAATTACGGGCATTCCGGGTACACGATACTGAACTATTGGTAATTTGGTGTCAGCCATAACATTATGCATCTGGCACGCATAACACGAATCGTCGTTCCCGGATATCCGCATCATATAACACAACGCGGGAATCGTAGGCAGGAAACATTTTTTTGTGACGATGACTACAGACAATACATGTAACAGCTCAATAATTAGCGGCATACAAGACAGGCAGGCCCCTTGGGGGTGATTTGCTCATTGATAAACTTGAGGTGTTGTTGGGAAAACAACTTCGGAAGAAAAAGACCGGGCCAAAAGGTCCATGGAAAAACAGGGAAAATAAATAATTTACCGTATCCCCGGAATTTGCCGTTGGAGGCGTATTTATGTGAGAAGCGCCCGGTTTCGATTCCCAATCTGAAAATTGGCGGCGCATTGGCAATTGATCATATTAATTCGAGGAACTTTTGTTAGAACTTATAGGTTATCCCAAAGACAAATAGCGGTCTAACTGTCTTAAATTGATCTACGAACTCCTCTTCTTTATAGGGTAAACTCATCCTGAGCTTTGAATCAGACTCCAGCGAACCCGCCATAAAAGGATCAACCTTGGGAGAACCTTGATACACAACTCCCATGCCAAAGGATATTATCCATTCCCTGGCTTTCTCTATTTCATGACTCCACTCAAAAAACACATCAGAGACAATCCTGAAGAAGTCAATCTTGTTTTCCTGGTGATCTGCGTGAGCTGGGGTAAAGGTTACGCTGTCAGGGCAATATTCATATTCTGCCCTTGGGTACCCCAAAGAAATGCTTTCATTTAACAACATACCACGGCTCAACGGAGAACTCCTGTCAAATGCTTCCCATTCCACGCCTCTTTTGGTGCAGCCGAGCCTGTAACTTGAATCAATAACAAAACAATCATTTATGGTGCTTGTCAGGCTTGTTGGAACTGCTGCGCACAAACCTAATGCCCTGAGTCTTTCTGAAGCAGAGAATCCTGCGGTACCTGCCTGGCCGACGTCTAAAAATACGAATACCGACAATACTACCGACAGGGCAGCATAAAAGCCCGTTTTCATCAATACACTCCCTTAGCTCTGAACTACTGATCGTCAGATCGCAACCCCGGAACTGTGTAACTTAGTCATTGTTTCCGAACGAAAACCTCGAAATGAAAACGAATGCAACATCAATCATGAGGTTTTACTGAGTTGGGATTGATTCCATTAATCCAAAATCGTGCCTAAACAGGGTTTTCGTTCAGGAACAATCTTCGTCATATCAGATATCTCGGAATTTCTACAACGCCCGAAATGATACAGATATCATGTCCGTTTCTGGCTTCTGTTTCTGTCAAACGCAAGAGGCATGCCAGAACTGGCAGCCTGCATATCCGTATTAATCTTGAGCCAATTTCAAAACGCCCACTTGTGCCCAATTTCTGCGTCAGGCTCAAATTTTAATCCTCGAAATATTCAAGGTGTTCCTGTGGTTAAAATTTTTTCCTTCCTTAACCTTGCATAAAATTGAACGTTTTGAAACTGGCTCATCCTATTAAACAAAACTGACCTGTAGCCATTTTCATACAAGAATAACCAAAACGTTATTGTGTAAAAAAAACCTCACATGTCGTCTACACAACACATTCGCAACCCATATTAAAGAATTGGTAAGGAGGGGCCAGTTAAAAATGGTTGGGGAGGGTAAAGGTGCATGGTATAAGCTCCCTTAGAAAAGAAACGGGGTCAGCCTTGACATATGACATTGTTGTCTCATGTCAAGGGCTGACCCCACAAACCCCATAAAATTGAATGTTTTGAAACTGGCTCTGTATACTTAGATTTCTTTTGCCTCTGCCACTAACCTATCAAACTTCTCAACTTCCACTACCGGTGATGTGGTAAAGGAAATCCCTGTTAGTTTATTCAACGCAACCGATGTCGCAAGGGCCTTTTCCGCATCGGGGAAATCCAAGGTAAAAACAAGGTCGTGTTCTCCTAATACGGCATACATGGATATAATCTTTCCACCTTGTTTCTTGATCAAGTCGACGGCCTTTTCTGTCCGTTCCGAACTGATCCCCTTAAAGGCATCTGATGAGTACTTTCCAAATATCATGAATATCGGCATACTGATTTCTCCTTTTTATTATCAATCTCTACACAACCCAGGTCGGTGCTGCTTCTAATGGTTTACAGAAAAAAGGGCTACGGTGAATCCCCCCGTAACCCGTTGATTGCATTGGTAGTCCCAACGGGAATCGAACCCGTGTCGCCGGCGTGAGAGGCCGGTATCCTAAACCGCTAGACGATGGGACCCTAAGGACAACTGAGCCGTGCTGCTTTGGCACGGCTCAGAAACTGGCTGGGGGACGAGGATTCGAACCTCGGTTAGCGGGACCAGAACCCGCTGTATTGCCCCTATACGATCCCCCAAAGACTTGAAAATCTATCAATTCCGTGTCAAAAGTCAAGGAAAAAATCAGTTAGTGCCCTGTAAGACCTTCCGGCAGCGAACAAGATGTCCCTCACCAACCGGATAAAACCCTATTTCGCTTTGCCGGCACCGCGTATCAACAAGCCGGCATCTGTCCTGAAATTTACATCCTGGAGGGGAATTTAGAGGAGTCGGGACATCGCCCCACAATGATTGAGACACGATCCTCCGGCCCGGTTCAGGCACAGGCACGGCCGAAAGCAATGCCAGGGTGTATGGATGAAGAGGATTTTCGAAGAGTTCCTCTGTCCTTGCGTACTCCATAATCTGGCCGAGATACATCACTGCCACTCTATCACTCATATAACCCACCACATTGAGGTCATGGGAGATAAAAAGATAACTGAGGCCGAGCTGTCCCTGCAGGTCTTTCAAAAGATTGATTATTTGCGCCTGGATAGAGACATCCAGGGCTGAAACAGCTTCATCACATATGATCAACGAAGGTTCAACACTAAGGGCCCTGGCAATGCCTATACGCTGACGTTGACCGCCGCTGAATTCGTGTGGATAACGATCTCCGCTTAAAGCAGAAATGCCAACCATCCTCAGCAATTCGTCAACACGCTCCCTTCGGGCCCGTCTTGGCACATTAAGGGTCCGGAGACCTTCCTCAACCGATTGCCCCACTGTCATCCGGGGATTGAGAGCGCCGAAGGGATCCTGGAAAATAATCTGCATCTCTTTTCGCAGTGGTTTCATGTCTGCCTCGGATAGCTTGCTGATATCGCAGCCCTGGAAGACAATTTCCCCGTCATCAGGTTCCAGGAGCTTGAGAATGGCCTGGCCCACAGTGGATTTCCCGCAACCGCTTTCGCCAACAAGGCCTAACGTTTTTCCATGTTCGATTTCAAAATCCACACCGTCTACGGCCTTGATCCAACCGGAGACTCGCTGGAAAAAGCCCCTGCGCACCGGAAAGAACTTTTTCAGACCTTCCACCCTGAGAATTAATTTGTCTTCAGTGTACACTTCCTCAACTTCCTCAATCCGTATCTGCTCAATAAAGCGGAGTCTACAGGCATCGGGATCTCTTTTTTTGCTTTACGCCCCAACAGACTGTTTTCTAACGGGCGCTTGCAAAACGGCTTACCCATAGGTAGTCTTCTGGTTAACAGGATAAATGGGGCAGTAAGCCGTTTTGCTGCGGCCCTGCTGTGAACCCTTATTAAGGGCATAAAGCAAAAAAAGAGATTCCGGTGCCTGTCTCATATGTCGATAGTTATTGAGCTATTACATCCTTGCTTTCAAAAAGCACCGGACATCTGCTCAAGTGCCCGTTGCCGTAATCGCACATATCCGGGAAGACTGTCCTGCATCCGGGAACAGCAAAATGACACCTGGGATGAAAGGGACATCCACCGGGCTTATTTGCCGGGTTCGGCACTGTTCCCGGGATACTGTGAAGCCTCTTTCCGCGTTTGGACCGGTCAGGAAGCGACTCTAACAGTCCTTTTGTGTAGGGGTGCCTGGGGTCATTAAATATCTGAAAGGTGTTTCCATGTTCTACAATAGTGCCGGCATACATGACATAAATACGATCGGCGATATTGGCTACTACTCCCAGATCATGCGTAATGTACAAGACCGACATGGAGCCTCTATTCTGAATATCACTGAAAAGCTTCAGGATCTGAGCCTGTATGGTCACATCAAGCGCAGTTGTAGGTTCATCCGCAATGATGATATCCGGATTACAGGCCAGGGCCATGGCGATCATGATGCGCTGTCTCTGCCCGCCGCTGAACTGGTGAGGATAGTCCTTTAGCCTTCCTTCAGGTGATGGGATTCCGACGTCCTTCAGGAGCTGAACACACCTCAGGCGCAAGGCCTGAGCCTTGGTCTTTTCATGGATCTTTATGGCCTCCATGATCTGATCGCCTATGGTGAACACAGGATTCAGTGATGTCAAGGGCTCCTGAAAGACCATGGCAATACGGTTTCCACGGATTTTCCGCATTTCCTCTTCCCTGAGATCAAGGAGGTTTCTTGCTTCGAACATCACCTTTCCGGCGACTATCTCCCCTGGCGGTGTTGGAACAAGCCCAAGGATTGTAAGTGCGGAAACCGTCTTTCCACAGCCGGATTCACCCACGAGGCACACTGTTTCTCCAGCTCGAACATCAAAGCTCACTCCGTCCACAGCACGTGAGATCTTTTCATTTCCATGAAAATAGACCTTCAGACCCTGAACTGAGAGAAGGATCTCTTCTTTGTCAGTATTCATGAGTCAAATTCCAATAATACTCGTCTCTCACTATCTTTCCCTGAGCCTGGGATTGATGGTATCCCTCAGACCTTCTCCAAACAGGTTGAACGAAAGCACCACGAGGAGGATCGCTATGCCCGGTATGAAGGTAAGCCAGGGGGCATCAAATATGAAACGCTTGCCGTCAGACAGGATATTGCCCCAGGTCGCGTGAGGTGGAGGAACCCCGAATCCCAGGAAACTGAGGCCTGCTTCCGTCAGTATCGCGGTTGCAATTCCTATGGTTGCAGACACAAGCACAGGCGCAACGGCATTCGGCATCATGTGACGAAAGATAATCCTGAAGTTATTAACTCCAAGGGCCCTTGCCGCAGTCACAAAGTCCTGTTCCCTGAGAGACAGGAATTCAGCACGGACAAAGCGCGTGGTCCCCATCCAGCTGGTCAGCCCGATGACAATCATGATATTGTATATACTTGCCGGGAGAAGGGCCACAACCGTAAGTATCAGGAAAAAGCTCGGGAAACAAAGCATTATATCCACAATTCGCATGATAAATGTGTCAACAGAAAGGGCACTTTTGTTCAGGGCAGACAACCAGCCCGGCATGGCATCTCTCTTGACCAATTTTCTAAAGTACAGCCAACAAAAAATATCGACCAGCAGGGCACAAATAAATCCCAATCCCGTCCAAATCGATCCCATGGATAGGAACCCTGCCCCTGTGAAAAAAAGACAAGCCATGAGAATGTGATTTAACCGGATATGGTTTTCGCCAAAGTAGCCGGCGATTCCTCCCATAAATATGCCGACCAATATTGATATACCAACGGCCACAAATCCAACTGTAAGGGAGACCCAGGCTCCCTGAAGCATCCTTGCAAAGACATCTCTTCCGAGGTCATCTGTTCCCAGGAGGTAGATACCGAGAGCCGGGATCTCGTCAGGGCGGAGGGCTTCTGTATTTGCTTTGGACATGGGCGGTAGCAGTTTTTCCTGCAGCCGGATTGAGGCAGGATCGAGAATACTGTCCTGTCCTGAAGTGAGGATGAGACCGGCAATTGCGGTCAAGAAAAAAACAATGAATATCACCAGGCCCGCGATAGCAAGCCTGTTTTGCCTGAAAAGCCGCCAGAATTCCTGTGATCGTGTCAGCCTGGACTCAAAGGGGGTATCTAATGCTTCTGAATTCATAGAATTTGCAGACATCACAGTCTTATCCTCGGGTCCACTATCAGATAAAGGACATCAGAGATAAAAGTTCCTGCCAGGACCAAAACTGCGGAAACAAAATTCACGGTTAGTATTATGGGATAATCCCTCGCGAGGATAGCCTCGTAAGCCATCCTGCCCATGCCTGGCCAAGAAAAAATGGATTCAATAATAACAGAGCCACCAATCAGCCCGGGCAAAATAAGACCGAACATGGTCACGAAAGGCAAGAGGGCATTCCGCAGGGCATGTTTGTAATGGACCTGTTCCGGGGAGAGGCCCTTGGCTTTTGCAGTTCGCACATAATCCCGGCCTTCTACCTCAAGCATCTGACTGCGTACATACCTGGACAGCACCGCAATGCCGGCAGTTGCGCCCAGCACGGACGGGATCAGCAAATGCCAGACCCGGTCCATGATAAGATGGGGCCAGGAGGACATCTTGATCCCGAATGTTTCCATGCCAATCACAGGCACATGAAGATATGTCACCACAAGAATAATCAGGATGTAGGCGAAAAAGAAGCCGGGAATGGATATCAGAAGATATGAGAAAAATGTTGCGCTTCTATCGTATAAGCCGCCCCTAAAAATGGCTGAACGTATACCAACCGGAAAAGACAGGGTCCAGGTAAGGATGGTGCCGACGATAAACAGCGGAAGACTGTTGAGAAACCTCTCCCATATCTTCTTGAGAACCGATTGATTGTCCTTCCATGACACGGTTTTCCCTGTAAAAAGATCTGTATAAAATCGAAGGTATTGGGTGTAGAGGGGTTTATCAAGATGGAACTCTTTGCGGAACCGCTCCACTACCTCGGGCGTGAACTTGGGATTCATGGGATCTACTTGGCTGGGCTGGCCAGGAGCAAGATGAATGATCAAAAAGGAGACAACAGAGACAAGGAACAGGGTGATCACTTTTTGTATAATGCTTCTTCCAAGAAATGACAGCATGGCGTATGTCCTTTGCCTTAATGTTTGAGTGTTTGGCTGCTCAACCGATCAATCTCAGGAAATTCAGGAGCGAGCCTTTTATGGTGCTCCTGTTTTTTGAGGTATTACCTATTAACAACTGATAACCGACAACCGATAACTAATAACCGATAACTAAAAAACCTGCCTGTGCTATTGTGCAAAATCCGGCATCTCCGGGATCTTTATCCACCTGTTGAAGTGAAAGCTGAAGTTCCCTGTCTTTGTGGGCGTAATCTTTTTATAGAGCATGACCCCGTCATCGTCGAGTCCCTTGATCACAATCCGTTTGTCTAAAACAGCCGTCCATTTGCCGACATACAGAAACGTATAAGGCTGTTCTTCTGCGATGATTTCGTGAAGCCTGTGACAGTATTCGACCTGTTTTTCGTGGTTATATTCCTGCCTGATCTTTATGATGAGCTCATCTGCCTCATTATTCTTGAAGCCGACAAAATTAAGCTGATGTGGATGGGTCTGGCTTGAATGCCAGATCTGAAAAAGATCAGGTTCTATCCCCATGACCCAACCGAGGATCAAGGCATCAAAGTCTGCCTTATCCACCCTTTCCTGGATAAATACAGACCACTCGAGGATGTCCGTGTTGACCTTAACACCAATCTGTTTCCATGAATCCTGTGCAATGGCCAAAATGGCCTTACGGATGTCGTTCCCGCTGTTGGTAATGAGTGTGAACTGGAGTATCTTTCCGTCTTTCTCAAGCCGGCCGTCTTTATTCCGCCTCCATCCGGCCTGTTCCAGTAACTTCAACGCCCCCTCCGGGTCATACGGAACAGCCCGGATGTTGTGGTTATAATAGTCTGTCTGCTTTATAAAAGGACCAGTGATTCGTTCTGCCTGGCCATAAAGCACATACCGGATAATCTTGTCCACATCTATGGCCATGCTCAGGGCCATGCGAATCCTTGGATCATCAAACGGTGCCCTCCGCATATTATAGCCAATGTAGCTATAGCCGAAAGACGTGCCGGAAAAGCTCTGGAATCTGGGGTCCGCCTTCAGACGATTCACCTGGTGCGGCTGGACATTGTAGCTGTCAATTGTGCCGGCATAGAATTCCATTTCCTGTGTCAGGAGATCCGGTATAATTCGAGACATATATTTTTTATAATTAGGCGGGCCCTCCCAGTAATCATCAAAACGTTCCAAAACAATATACTGATCCGACTTCCATTCATTGAAGACAAAAGGACCGCATCCTATGGGATGCCGATTGAAGCTGCTTTGCCTCATGGAAAACTTGTCAACATCCTTTCCAAGGCGTATCGCCTCTTTTCTGATGGCTTCCCCATTGAGGAGGTGCTCCGGAAGAACGCCCATGGCCCACGTACCAAGCGCTGGAGAATAAAGTCTCTTGTAAACCACCCTGACAGTCAAAGGGTCAACCGCTTCCACTGTCTTGACCGGCTCATAGTCGGCAATGCGCGGAGACAGGTTCTTTGGGTTCACGATTGCCTCAAATGTAAACCTTACATCATCGGCATCCAAGACATGGCCGTCATGAAACTTGATATTGGGCCTGAGGTGAAAAACCAGGATTGGGTTATGCTCGATGGCAGGGAGGACTTCTCTTGCATATACAGACAGTTTTTCTTTCCCCACCTGAGGATCCGCGTTTAAATAATCTTCCCCGTGAAAAGAGGAGAAATAGTCTTTGCCGAGCAAATGTTTCAGGTTCCGGAAAAGATCCTGGTCAACTTCAGCAAGGGTCAACTTGATTCTGGCAAGTGCTTTGGCTCGTATGCTAATCCCTGTCCGTTTTTTGTCACTCTTGTGTCCATTTTCATGTCTTGTCACAAGGAAATCCCGAGGCCCTATTATGGAGATCTCTGTGATATTAGCCAAAGACGTTTTAAGGCCCGGGTCTGAGACGTCGATATCTTGCCTTGCTTTTTTGATGAGATCCACTATCCCTTTTACGCCTGTCTTGCCCAGGCCCGGTATGATAGCTGACTCATTCACATAGAAAAACGCCTCCTCATAGACCTCCCAGGATGTGGCAAGCCGCCCCCTGAAACGCAGTTCCTCGTCGCGGTCAATGAGCCCCTCAAAGACCAGTGACTCGATCTGACTGCTGGCCGTATCAGCGGATAGAATGGGATTAAGCAGGCTTGCATCGCCTGTGGATGCGCTGATATATTCATTTAGCCGGTCCGGATTGCCCCGTGTCTGTTCTTCATAGGTAGGCTCCCAGAAATAGGACTGGGCCAAAAAGACTATAATCAATAAGGGGACAAGAATAAGAATGCGTCTAACGGCCATGCCGAACTCGTCAATTTTGGATTTTGGATTAATGGAATCAATCCCAACTCAATAAAACCTTATGATCGATGTTGTGTTCGTTTTCATTTCGAGGTTTTCGTTCAGAGACTATAATTAGTGCCTGAACTAAAATTCCTGCCACATGATTTGTTGAGTTTTGCTTACTAAAACCATATTTTGGTAATTGCTTGATATTCGTAGGTTGGGTTGAGGCACGAAACCCAACAAATTTGATTACGCTCAACCCAACCTACAAGAAATCAGACTTTTCGTTCAGGCACTAATTAAGTTGAAAATGGTTGAGTTGGAAACAGCCAAAGGTAGAGATATCTCATACTCCAGAATTGCTGATACCATATTTTTTCATTTGACACAAAAGCTTCCTGTCTTTATACTCCATTTTTTGACCTCGAGAGGCAGGTTATTATCAATTAACAAGCGAGGAGAGATAAATGACAGAGCAGAAAGTAATGAATCGTTGGTATGTTGTTATCGGTGCAATCTTGATCCAGTTATGCCTGGGAGCCATCTACGCATGGTCTGTTTTCACTCCCAAGTTGACCAAGTCCCTGGCTGACGGCGGAATGTACGGCTTTACTGCAACTCAGGCGGCATGGGTGTTTTCCATTGGTTTGCTGGTTTTCTCGGTAGTAATGATTATTTCCGGAAGACTGTCAACGACCGTAAAACCAAGGAAGTTGGCAACTATTGGTGGCATTGTGCTTGGTGCAGGTTACATGCTGGGGGGTCTGTTTGGGACTTCCTTTGCTGCGCAGTTGATTTTCATCGGAATTATAGGTGGTACTGGTATTGGCATAGCCTATGTCGTCCCCATTGCTGTTGGAGTCAAATGGTTCCCTGACAAAAAAGGAATGGTTACCGGATTGGCTGTTGCCGGTTTTGGTTTTGGTGCAACAATATGGGTCAAGTCCGCCGGGTCCTGGTTTCACTTATTAGATAAACTGAACTTTTTCGGCCTCGGTGGGGTTCAGAGCGTATTTTTTCTCTATGGAATCATCTTTCTCGTGGCTGTTGTTTTAGGGAGTATCGTCATGATCGATCCTCCCCCGGGTTTTGTCCCGGCAGGCTGGACTCCTCCGGAAGAATCAGCAACAGGCAACCCCGGCGCTTCAGTTGAAGGAATGAATGAATTTGTGCCTCGTGAAATGCTGAAAACCCCTCAATTCTACATCAAGTGGTTTACTTTCTTTTTCTCAGCCATTGCCGGTTTGATGGTAATATACTGCATAAAGCTTTTTGGAATCGACGCGCTAAAGGCCAGTGGCGTAGCTGTTGCAACGGCTTCGGCCGCAGCCGGCACGGCAATGGCGTGGTATGCCATTTTTAACGGCCTCGGTCGTATAATCTGGGGAACGGTCTCAGATAAAATAGGGCGCAAGGCCTCTATCTTTCTCATGTGCCTGTTCCAGGGAATCATCATGTTATGTTTTTACAAGATGGGAGGCGCTGCCTGGTCCCTGATTATCGGCGCCTGTATCATCGGTTTCAACTTCGGAGGAAACTTCGCCCTGTTCCCGGCTGTCACGGCAGACTATTTTGGCAACAAGAATGTCGGACTGAATTACGGTTACATATTCGTATCCTACGGTCTCGCCGGAGTGGTTGGTCCTCAGATTGCCGGATATTTCAAGGACGCGGCAAAGGGAGCCAGCGATCCCTCAATATGGATAACCCCATTTATCATCGGTGGGGTCGTATGTCTTGTGGGTGCGGCCATCACATTGATATCCAAGGCTCCAAAAAAGGCGTAAACAGTGACTGAACGAAAATCCTGTTCAGGCACGATTTTGGATTTTAGATTTTGGATTGATGGAATCAGTCCAAAATCAGTAAAACCTCATGATTGATGCTATGATCGTTTTCATTTCAAGGTTTTCGTTCAGAGACTACGATAGAATATAACAAAAAAAACGCCGGCCAAGATGACCGGCGTTTTTTTGTGTCATGAAAGGGCGTTAAGTTCCCATCTCCCAGGAAGACAGATATCTCACTTGTTCCTCGGTAAGGGTATCTATCTCAACCCCCATGGACTCCAATTTCAGACGGGCGATTTCCCTGTCGATCTCCAAGGGAACCGGATAGACCTTTTTCCCCATACTCTTATGTTCTTTTACCACATATTCTGCAGAAAGGGCCTGATTGGCAAAGCTCATATCCATGACACTGGACGGATGCCCTTCAGCAGCTGCCAGGTTAACGAGCCTGCCTTCACCCAACAGATAAACCTTACGATTGTCCCCGAGCGTAAATTCTTCCACAAATTCTCTTATTTGTCGCCGCCCGGTAGACGCCTCATAAAGACCCGGAAGGTCCAGTTCCACATCAAAGTGCCCGGAGTTTGAAATAATGGCCCCATTCTTCATGGTCATAAAGTGTTCAATGCGGATAGTATTAATATCCCCTGTCAGGGTGCAAAAGAAGTCACCCAAAGGAGCTGCCTGCGCAATAGGCATTACCTGAAAACCGTCCATTACAGCTTCAAGTGCCTTCAGCGGATCTACCTCACAGACGATCACGTGGGCCCCATGCCCCTTGGCGCGTGCAGCCAGTCCCCTTCCACACCAGCCGTAACCGCTGACGACAAACGTGCTGCCGGCAATCAGACGGTTGGTTGCCCTGATTATGCCGTCAATGGTACTCTGGCCGGTCCCATAACGATTATCAAACAGGTGTTTGGTATTCGCATCATTGACTGAAACGATAGGAAACTGTAAGACCCCGTCTTTCTCCATGCTCCTGAGACGGATAACACCCGTGGTTGTTTCTTCTGTTCCGCCCATCACACTTGAAAGGAATTGTTTCTTTTCTTCCTGAGTTAACTCCAGGGCCCAGTCCTTTACAGATGGCTCCAGATCATCCAATTTGTCCAGTGCAATGAAATGGATGGAGCTTACAAGATCCGCACCATCATCCATTGTCAAATGGGGCCTGTGCTTAAGTGCCGACAGGATGTGACTGTAATAGGTGGCGTGATCTTCTCCTTTTATGGAAAAGACGGGGATGTCATCATCCGCAACAAGAGAAGCGGCCACATCATCTTGCGTGGACAAAGGGTTTGATGCGCACACGACGACTTCCGCACCGCCGGCCTTCAAGGTCTTTAGCAGTGCCGCCGTCTCCGTGGTCACATGAAGGCATGCAGAAATCCGGATGCCCTTTATGGGCTTCTCCTCAGAGAATCTCTCCCTGATTTTTGTGAGCACGGGCATACTCATTTCCGCCCATTCTATCCTTAATCGCCCTTCTTGGGCCAACCCTATATCTTTGATATCATAATCCATTATTTTTACCTCTTTCCATGCCTTGTTAAATTAGTGTTTTTACCTGCTAAGCCGCCTTTTTGAGCGATTCTGCCGCATCAGTCTTTTCCCATGCAAATTCCGGAAGCTCCCTGCCAAAGTGGCCGTAATTACAGGTCTTTCTATATATTGGCCTGATAAGGTCCAATCTCTCAATAATTGCAGCCGGCCGCAGGTCAAACTCCTTTCTGACTATTTGATTCAAATCACTGTCTGGAATAGACCCTGTGCCATAAGTCCCCAATACAACGGAAATGGGCTCGGCCCGCCCGATGGTGTATGCCACCTGTATTTCACACTTGCCCGCCAGGCCGGCGGCAACAATATTTTTCGCAATATAGCGGCACATATATGATGCGCTCCTGTCTACCTTGGAAGGATCTTTGCCTGAAAAGGCCCCACCGCCGTGATAGCCAAAGCCTCCGTAAGTGTCCGCAATGATCTTACGTCCTGTGAGACCGCAGTCCCCTAATGGGCCGCCAATTACAAACCGTCCGGTGGTATTGACAAAATATTTGGTATCTTCATCCAGCATTTCCTCAGGGATGCTTGCCTTTATCACTTCTTCGATAATCGCATGCTGAAGGGTGTCATGATCCACATCCGGGTCATGCTGGGCGGCAATAACCACAGAGTGAACCCTGAAGGACTTCCCCCCGGCATATTCTACCGTCACCTGAGATTTACCGTCAGGCCTGAGCCATGAGAGAAGCCCTGATTTTCTCACATGATCCAGCCTTTGGGTAAGCTTGTGTGCCAGGTAGATGGGCATGGGAATCATGGTTGGAGTAGCATCACAGGCATAGCCAAACATCAGGCCTTGATCTCCGGCACCCTGTTGACTGAAAAGGCCCTTCCCGTCATCCACCCCCATAGCAATATCAGGGGACTGCCTGTCAATTGTGGACATCACACCACATGTCTCCCAGTCAAACCCCATGGATGAGTTGTTATAGCCGATATCTTTTATGGTTTGCCTGACCGTGTCAGACAAATCCACATAGGCACTGGTTGTAATTTCACCCGCAATGATGGCTATGCCGGTAGTAACTAAGGTCTCGCAGGCCACACGGCATTTTGGGTCCTGCTCAATGATCTTATCCAGTATATGATCAGATATCTGGTCTGCCACCTTATCAGGGTGGCCTTCCGTCATGGACTCAGAGGTAAATAAAAAATCTTGTGTTTTCATATGGGTCTCCTTTGGGAAAGTAATTGTTTTTGTTCTCAGGATGCCTTCTCGCGAAGAATACGGTTATCGATCAATCTGGTCTTTCCCACCCTGACTGCGAGGGCCAAGAGGTTTTCATCGCCAAGCGTTTCGAGATCCTCAAGCGTAGTCGGATGACACAGTATCACATAGTCAATGTCAGTAAAGGGGTGGTTATTTATCAATGATTCAATTGCTTCCTTAATAACACCGGCGTCTTTCTCGCCGTCCCGGAGCATCTGACCGGCCAGATCCATAGATTTTTTTAGGCACAATGCCGATTTTCTCTCCTCAGGGTTCAGATACTTGTTCCGGGAACTCATGGCCAGCCCGTCTTTTTCCCTGACAGTGGGAATACCCACGACCTCTATGTCCATATTGAGGTCCATGACCATACGGATGATGACTCTCAGCTGCTGGTAGTCCTTCTCTCCGAAGATTGCAAAATGAGGCTTTGTAATATTGAACAGCTTAGCGACCACCGTGGTTACACCGTCGAAGTGCAAGGGCCGGGAGGTGCCGCAGAGGTGCTTCGTGACCTTTTCCAAATGTATTTTGGTTTGAAAACCCTCAGGATACATCTCCTCCACAGAAGGCATAAATACAACGTCAACACCCACATCGCGAGCTTTTTTCAGGTCCCCTTCCGTATCCCTTGGATACTGTCCATAATCCTCTGAGGGTCCAAATTGGGTGGGGTTGACGAATATGCTGATAATCAACTTGTCTGCGTACCTTTTGCCGACCTGCATCAGCTCCAGATGACCTTCATGCAGGAAACCCATAGTTGGAACCAGGGCGATGGTATCACCGGCCCGCCTGTATGATTCGGACAGTCTTTGCATCTGTTCAACTGTTCCAATAACGTCCATTTGAATGCCCCCCAGTTCAACGTCAAGTCTGTTTTAAAAACCCGGCACTTCAGACCGGATCAGGCCAAGACGTCTACACCTCTATTTCAATGCAGGCCTGTGGCAAGCATATCCCTCAGGTATTGATCTGCCTAAGCTTTCATATCACTGGTATGTGCATTTGTCAATTTCAGAACGGACGAAAGGCACAAAAACTCATCCATATGAAGTGTCTCAGCCCGTCTCCCAGGATCAATTCCGCAGTTTCTCATGCCTTGCAAAAGAGTATCACGATCCCAGGATGGATAAAGACCCTTTAGGGAATTTATAAGCGTCTTTCTTCTGTGGACAAAGGCACCTTTCACAACTTTCCTGAAGCTGTCTTCATGTTCTGCACGCCTGGGATAGGGCTGCTCAAAGTCAAGCTCCAGGACCGTTGAATCAACCCTCGGCCTGGGATAGAAGGCTCCTCTTGGCACTTCAAGCAATACAGTAGTAAGGGCGTAATATTGCACAAGTACGCTAAGGGCCCCATAGGCCTTAGTGCCGGGAGAGGCGCTTAATCTCCTTGCGACTTCTGATTGAAACATAAGCACGGCCTTTCTTATAAGATTTCTGTTTTCCAGGAGTTTTTCCAAAAAAGGGGATGATATATTGTATGGGAGGTTGCCGATAACCTGGATCTTGGATGAAGAAGGCTCTTTTATCCCGTTAATATCAAATGTCAGGATATCTTCGTTTATGAGGGTTACATTGGTAATCCCTGCCCTGGATAGTTTATCGTTGAGCAAATCTATCAATGCCTCATCTTTTTCAACTGCCACAACATGTCTGACTAACCGGGCAACCGGAATTGTCAGGGCACCGAGGCCAGGGCCTATTTCCAATATTAAATCAGAAGCCTGGAATGCGGCATGAGAGACAAGGCTATGGATAAACCAGGGATCCACAAGGAAGTGCTGACCAAGACTTTTTTTCGGACTGAATCCCGGACGGGTCTTTCGTGATCCGGCACTTCTCAAATCGTGGACTCCTTTTTTGATCTCCGCCACTTCCGAATATTTCTAAAAATCCCCAAGAACAGATAGTAGGAAGGAACAGAAGAAACGACTCCGATGATAATACCGCCAAGCAGGAAGGCAGAAACAAAGGCACCGCCGGAACCGAGGATTTTCCCGACAACTGCCATGGTGTTTTCACCTGAGCGGATGGCAACCATGATGGACGAAAAAACTGACTTTTGTTCAGGGAGTCCTAAGACGAGAGCGCCAAACTTGTAACTAATGTAATACAGGAAGTACCAGTTAAAGGGGTTACTCACCCATGTTCCGAGGGCGGCAGTAATCTTGCTGCCTTTGAAAAAGATAGATAGGGTAATGGCCAAGGCGATCTGAAAGGGCATAATTGGCATCATGCCGCAAAATACGCCAAATGCCATGCCAAGTGCGAGCTCATGGGGT
>JAYEIR010000194.1:2615-11498 GCA_034660135.1 Thermodesulfobacteriota bacterium | reverse complement strand
GATTACGAATATCATTGAAATCGGTGGGGGCTATGGATATCTGATGAGAGATTTTCTGCAAAAAAATGCAGCCATAAAGGCAACGATGCTGGATATCTCCCCGTTTCTTGTCAAAAAGCAAAAACAGGCCTTAAAAGATCATTCTGTTGACTACATTGTAGAAGATTTCCTGCAAACAGACATGGTCGGTCTTAGAGACAAAGACATGGCAATCCTCAACGAAAATCTCGGGGATTTTCCCACCCTCGCCAATATAAACAAATCCGACTTGGGCAAGACTAATCTTGAGGGGCCTCTGAGAAAGACAAGGGATCTTTTTGATCGATATTCCTTTGCAGAACCGGATACCGAATCATTCAATTTTAACATTGGCGCGATTGAGGCTGTCGAAAAGCTCTGTTCAGCAGGTATTCCATATGTCTTCCTTGGTGAACATAGTTGCGAGGCGACGGTGCCGGAGCCTTACCAGGGCATTATTAATGTCAAGTCCACCGGCAATCCGGAAAAAATAATCCTGAAGGGGCATCATGAATACACCATTAAGTTCTCTTTTCTTGAGAAGGTCGCCGGGGCATTTCATTACCGCACCATGAGGGGATTGTTTGCTGATTTTCTGAAATTGGATTTTAATAACAGGATAAGGTCTATCATGGTCTCACGATTTGACATAAATGATGAACATGAGATCATCCGCCAGTTTGTCGAGGATCTTTATAAATACGAGTATCTGATACTGGTAAGGCCGTGAAAAATCAAAAAAAATGAATAGCGGTGACTTTAAAAGAAAGGAAGAGATTAATACCTTCATGGATTGATAGCTCAAAGAGGGAGCTTTTTGTAATCAATGACTTAAAGGTGACATTTTCCACCATAACATCGACTTCATAGTATAATCCCTGGTCAGATATCACTTTGACTGTTCCCATAAAAGAATTTCTCATGGTTGAGGTAAGTCTTTCCGTGCTAAGCACAATGTCCTCAGGCCTGATGGCTATGTATCCATGGCTGTTCGCCGGTTTTCGCCCAAGTTCAATCTCTATACTGTCCGTCAAGGCTTTAGTGTCACGAAATTGTACCGGAAAGAGGTTTTTCATTCCTACAAAATCGGCCACAAAGGTCGAATGCGGCCGTTTGAAGATGTCCTCCATAGTGCCCTCTTGTTCCACCTTTCCATTATTCATTACCGCTGCCCGGTCCGCAAGTGAAAGGGCCTCGGCGAAATCATGAGTCACCATCAGGAATGTGACATCTGAGCTTTTGTGAAGCCTTTTCAGACCACTCCTTATCTCTTCCCTGAAAGAGGTATCTAATGAGGACAGGGGTTCGTCAAGGAGGAGGACCCTGGGATTAACCATCAAGGCCCTTGCCAGGGCGATGCGCTGCAATTCCCCGCCACTCAAATTGAGGGGGAGGCGCCTTAAAAGATGGTTAAGATTCAAATCATTGACAAGACGATTGAGTTCCTTTTCTGCCTGCGCCTTGTCGATTTTGTGGAAATGAAGACCGTAGGTAATATTATCCAGGACAGTCAGGTGGGGAAACAGGGATTGGTCCTGATAGACAATTCCTATTCCCCGTTTTTCAGGTGGTAACTTAGTGATATTTATATTTCCTACGGAAATAGTTCCGCTTTTTGTCGGGATAAGTCCGGCGATGGCTTCAAGGAGGACCGTTTTCCCTGCCCCGGTCGGTCCCATCAGAATGAAAAATTCATTTTCCTTGATGTTCAGGTTTATATCACGAAGATTGAATTCATTGAGGTGAATGTTGAGGTTTTCTATTTTAATCATGCTTTTCTCTGATTCCGCAGTGTAAGAATCCGTAAAATCAGGAACAAGGCCAGGCAGACAGAAACCAGCCATACTGCAACGGGCTGCGAGTATTTAAGTCCGTATGCCTCGAAACGTTCGTAGATCATCACCGGCGCTATCATCGGATGATAGGCAACGATTACCACAGCGCCAAATTCACTGATCGCGCGGGCGCTACACATTATGATGCCTATAAGCATGCTTCGCCAGGCAAGGGGGAATGTAATCCTAAAAAAGGTGCTGAACATGGAAGCCCCCAGACTCCGTGACACATTTTCAAGTCTTGGAGATATGCTTTCAAATCCGTTCTTAACGGCATTCACATAAAACGGCAATCCCACGAAAGTCAGCACCGTGACAATGCCTGTTACACTTCCCATTATTCTTATTCCAAGGTCACTGAAGATCTGGCCGATCCAGTGATTTCTACCAGCTACACTAAGGATTGCGATTCCCACAACAGGATGGGGAATTACAATGGGAAGATCTATAATGCTCTCAACCAGTCGCTTGCCTGTGAACTCTGTTCGGGCCATCAGGTAGGCGAGGGGTGTTCCAAAGACGAAAGAAATAATTGCGGCCAATCCGGCTGTGTAAATGCTCAGCCAGATCGACCGCACAACATCTTTGTCCTTAATGGTTTCCTTGAGCATGGCAAAAGAAGGAGCCGTAATCATTTCGACGAGAGGGATAAGGATGAAGGCCATTATTACAATGCCGCAAGAAATGGTAATCCAGAAGAACGGTTCTTTTGACTTCATTTGCCGTTACCTGCTACTCTTTCACTTCCACCAGTTTTTGCAGTCCTGCAGGCAGTATTGCCATCATTTCTGCTGTTGGAACCCTGCATGGGATAAAGGGAGGTTGTCCCATTTCTTTGAGAATCTTAAGTCCGCCCTCCGGATTGAGCATGTACTCTAAAAAGGCAATGGCTGCTTCCCTGTTGGGTGCATCTTTTATCAGAGTAACTCCGTAGGTGCAAGACTTACCCTTCTTTTTTATGGTCGTACCCGGTTTTTTGCCTGTGAGTTCAACCACCGCCTGTTTATAAAAGTTATCAAACTTATAATTTCCCAGGTTGATCTGATCGGGGAGTTCTACAAATTTGAGGCCATGCTGAACCGCCACGGATCGGTATTCCCAGGCATAATCCATATTTCCGGTTTGCAGAAGGGCAACCAGTTGAACCGATTTAGGCCTGATATTTTCCTTCGGGCGATTGTTAATAAGTTTTTGATAAAGGCCCGGTTTTTTATAGTACTTTTCTGCCAGTTGAAGGACCATGAGAGATCGGTAACCACAGGGATCAGCGTTCGGATCGGAGTGCCCCCATACCACGCCTTTCTTTTGAAGAATTTCATACCAGTTATTCTCATTGATCTCCTTGGCATATCTGCTATTGTCCGTATAGCAGAGGACCAGACGATTGGTGGCAAAGCGAATATTCCAGTTCGCATATTCAGGAATCAGCATCGTATCAATGACGGTGAAATCAGCCGATGCCATAATGTCGCAGGGTTTTTTAAGGTCGGAGATTTTTCTCGCACACTTGCGACTTCCCGCTGATTCACGAAGAATATCGACGCCGGGGTACCTGGCTTCAAATACCTTTTCCATTTTGGCAAAAGGAATGGTGAGGCTCCCTGCATTGAAGATAATCACCTTTCCCTCTATCTGTTTATCCTTAGCCAATCCCCATTTGGGATAGACCAGCAGACTCACCACAAAAAGCGTCAAAACCGGTAGGATTACCAAAAGCCAATTACTTCTACGTTTCTTTTCCATTGCAATACCTCCTCCTTAATTAGTGCCTGAACGAAAACCCTGTTCAGACACAATTTTGGATTTTAGATTAATAGAATCAATTCAAATTCAGTAAAACCTTATGATTGATGCTATGTTCGTTTTCATTTCGAGGTTTCCGTTCGGGCACTATTTAAGACTTTTTGTAACAGCTCAGGTTGTTTAGGCTGAAGGCTGTTAGTATTCTAAGTCTGCACTATCTGTGCATTGATCGAAGCAGGGCGCCTAAAACCTTCCTTGTCTCCACAATCTTTAATTCGCAACCGAAATGTTGGAAAATCCTATGGTTGCTCGATAGATCAGAAGCACCACTCCGTCAGCCAATTCAAATGCTCTTAAGGTAGCTGTCTGAGTCTGCCTTTGCTGCACACACAGACAGGCAGACACGCACAGGAAGATGATTACGCATGATTCTTTCCTACAGCCTAAATGCCTACAGCCTCTCTACCTGAGTTACGACTTTTTAATCATTATAATCTTTTCTGATGGGATCCTTACTCTTATCTTATCCCCTTTATTGTACTTCCTTTCTGTTTGACTATAAACAATAAGAGGAAGCTCCATATCCACTGCTATTTCAGTGAAATAGGGTTTGTGTTTTGTGCTTTCAACCTTTCCGGAAAAGATATTTTGACCTTTATCCTTTTCGTTTTCTACAATCGCAATATCTTCCGGCCTTATCGCCACGATTACATCTCCTGTAAATGTGTCTTTTTTGACAAGGGTTGTTGTTTTGCCTATTTTTATTGTAGAACCATCGGAAAGCCCGTAAAATATATTTTGCGACTTCATAAACCTTGCTACAAATTCATTTTTTGGCGCTTCCATGACCTCTTTCAGAATTCCGGTCTGGACTATCGTACCATCATTCATAATAGCAACCCTGTCCGCGACATCGGAGGCCTCCTCGAAATTGTGACATACATGGATAAAGGTACCATTCACATCCCTTTGGACTCGCCTGAGTTCTCTTGCCATCTCCGTCCTCAGGTTTTCATCCAGGGCGCTTAAGGGTTCATCCAGGAGAAGAAGCCTTGGTTCCGTAGCCAGTGCCCGGCCCAATGCAACTCTCTGCTTTTCACCACCGCTTAAATTGAGCGGCATTCTATTTTGGATGTATTCGATTTTTAGCCTGGAAATCATATCTGAAACGATGCTGTCTACCTGCTCAGACGGCATTTTCCTTGCCTCCAATCCATAGGCAATATTCCTTTTTACCGTCAGATTGGGAAAAAGGGCATAATCCTGAGGAACATAACCGATGTTTCGTTCCTCCGGATAAAGGGAAGTTATATCCTCTTCATCAACCAGGATGCTGCCTTTATCCGGTTTGTAAATACCGGCTATGTATTCGATCAAAACAGTCTTTCCTGCACCGGTAGGGCCAAGAATTGCCAGGTATTCACCTTTGTTCACCTCTAAATTGATATCATGAAGACGAAACTCGCCGAGATTTCCACTAAGATTTTTTATTTCAATCATGATTATTTCTCCTTACCACACATATCCTTTCGCACCGATCCGGTGCATCACATAAACCGAAATTCCACCTATAAAGACCAGAACAAAGGCCAGGGCAAAACCATATTCAATATTACCGAACTCTACCTGTGCCCACACTGCCACCGAAAGCCAATCAGCCTGATCCATTTGTAAAAATTTGGTAAAATTAGAAAATCGTGAAGCAGGCAGCTCCCGGAATGTCCCGCAGAAAAAGAGGACGGCACTGAACTCAGCCATTGCCCGGGTCCAGGCCAGTATGATGCCGGTTACGATGCCGCTTTTTGCCAGGGGGAAGGTTACCGTCCTGAAGGCCCTCCATCGGGTGCTTCCCAGTGATCTTGCCACCTGCTCAAACCTGGGATTAACACTATCAAAGGTAGCCTTCCAGGCGCTCATTCCAAAGGCAAAGGAGAGCACCAGCGATGCGATGAGCATTCCCGGGAAGATGCTGTGTCCAAACCTGAATCCTAACAAATTCTGCAAGTCCCATAATGGCCCGTAGTTAAACATCACAATAAGACAGATGCCAATAACCGATCCAGGCATAACCATTAGCGATGAAAAAAGCACATCAACCACTGATTTGCCCGGAATACGATAACGTGAGAGGGCATAGGCAGTTGGAATGCCCAATATAGTAGCGATGAATGTGGTCATAAGAGTTATCACTAAGGTGAGATTAAGCGACTTCCAGAAATAGGGGTCTTTCCAGAAACCTCCCGCAAACTGGTTTAAGATTTCCCTATCCTCGCCCCAGCTCGTTATTTCCCGGGTTTTTATTGCCGCCTCGGTTACAAAGAGCTGATCCAGATTGCTTAAAAAAAGATAAGCGGAATAGAGGAATAGGAAACCGGCAAAACTGTAAAAAAATGTATTATAGCTGGTCCTGCTGTGTCTATTACCAGACATTGCTTTTTCCTCCGATTATTTTCATTGCCGATATCGCGGATATTGCCATCAGGATGCAGACAATACTCATTGAGGTTACCCACCCCATCATACCTCCATTCCAGTCAAGATAGATGGCAAATGGCATGATATCCGTCTTCCCCTCAGTGGCCCCGACAAATAACATAAGTCCTTCCCACTCGGCGGCTGCCCTTGCCCAGACCACAATCATACTGGCGATAATCCCGTTTTTCGCCATAGGAAGAACCACCTTAAAAAATGTCCGGAAAGGAGAAGCGCCTAAGCTGTGGGAGACGATCTCAAACTTGGTGGGTATCATATCAAAGCTTGCCTTCATTAGCCGGGCACAAAAGGCGGCGGTTACCGTAAACTGCACCAGCAGGACACCATAAACATTTCTGCCGATATAGATGCCGTAATATTCACTAATCCAGTCAAAGGGAAACCTGGTCGTGATTCCAAAGAGAAATGCCCCTACTACCGCCGGGGAGACTACAATCGGCAGGTCTATAACACTGGCAATTAGATA
The DNA here is from genome assembly GCA_034660135.1 of Thermodesulfobacteriota bacterium. Classification (GTDB taxonomy): domain Bacteria; phylum Desulfobacterota; class DSM-4660; order Desulfatiglandales; family Desulfatiglandaceae; genus JAYEIR01. Next base: position 4,943 of record JAYEIR010000194.1, on the reverse strand, counting down.
ACGACAGGGAAATCGATATCGAGAAAGGGCATAGCCGGCAGGGATACCAATAAGCAGAGAAAAAGACGTGGAGACCGTTGCGGTCCAGACCGTCAACCAAAAACGCTCCCACATCCTTGATTTTGAAAAGAAATATAAGGTGTCATGCCATCCGAGATAGATCCAGTTGCTTGTCACTAACAAGAGATAGACGGCCAGAATACTGCCGGCAATTCCAATACAGAGGGTAGGCCACCATCCCCCTCGAGATCTTAAAACCATTTCATTCCTCCCTGTTTCAAATCTAATCTCCCGCCCTTATTGTTTTTTTCTGTCTGATAACTTCCTCTGTTAAATCACCGACCGTCTCTTTGGTAACCGGAAATGAGTCATCTTTTACCGCCTTTGCTGCATTTACCAGATATCCCATATCCTGATCAGTGGTTCCGTCGAGACAGAAACTTTGTTTGTCGACCGGGATAACCGGATTGACCGCATAGGCATGTTTATGAAAAATTGCCCGCCCCTCTTCGGATAAAATAAAATCCATCAATTTTTGGGCCTCCTCTCTATATCTGGCAAACTTGAGCACACCCACCGGCAGCCTTATAATACCCCGATATTTGTGTTCGATGGGTATAATCTCAACATCTCTAAGATAGAGAACCGCTGTGGTTCCCCAGACGATGGTAGCATCAATTGCCCTGTGCTGGGTTGCATTACCCAGCTCCGGGATGCATTTGGCGCTCATTGTTGCATTCTCCTTTACCTTGTCCCAGATGCCCGCTTTTTTAAAGGTTTTCTGATGCCAGATCCCAATGGCACATGACCTTGGATTCCCGAGCCCAACCCTGACGCCTGGTCTGGCAAAATCCTCTATTTTCGTTATGTTTTTTGGGTTCCCCTTGGGAGTGATAATTACGGTAACAAAATAGGCGGGGATATCCGTTTTGGGATCATAGTCGGTGAGAAAACCCCTCTCAACTGCCTGCATCAGATAGAACTCCTCGCCGGGCATAAAGAGATCCCCCTGTTTTGATCGGGTGATATCGGCAATAAAATACCCTGAACCCTTGTAGGAAAAGTTGACCTTGATATCCGGATGTCTTTTTTCAAAAACCGCTTTAATTTCATTCAGGGCTCCCCGCTGGCCGAGACCGGCATGAAAAAGGATACTTTTTTCACCCCCGTATGCCTGGGTAACCAGAAAAATGGAAGAAACAACCAGAAAAACCGCCAAATTTTTAATTATCTTCATCAGAAACTCCTCTCTTTTGTTTAAAATTTATAGCAACTACTCAGAAAGATAGGCTGAAGGCTTTTACCGTCTAATTACCTGAGCAGTTACAACGCGTTATTAATCTGTTTACCCCGCTATTGAGCAGATAAGTTTGTGTTGACTGCTTCTTGCCATTTAGAAAGTAAACTGGAACTGGACGCCGTAGACAGCATGCTTGCCGCATTTGACTGTTCCGCCTGATGTGTTCTTGTTATCGTCGCCGTCGTCATACCACATCAGTTCAGGTCTGAGCCTGAGGCCCTTGGCAATATCAATGGGAATGGACACACCATACATCTGGGTCTTGTATTCATTTTTATTATGATCTCCATTAGTTTTCATGAACCCGTAAATAAGATAAGGCGTCGCCGGCCCAATCTTGAAACCGGCGGCAATCCAACCTCCCTGACACTTTGTATCATCGATTTTGGTTACACCTCCCTCCGTATAGGTGGTGGCCCCTGAATTAACGGCGGCACTACTTCTGCCAAGGTCGCCGGCCGTGTTCCCCCAGTTTTGACCGTAATTGTATTCAGCGCTCAGGCGCAATATGCCAAACTCTGCTTTGGCTCCAATAGAAGCGCCATAGGCAACAAAGTCATCATCAGAACCGGCAGGAAGGACCGCGGAATATGTCTTCTGATTCCAAAAGACAGCCGGATAAAGCTTCACCGCACCAAGATGAAGGGGCACTGCGAGCTCTAATCTCGGAAACTTACCGTCCTGCTGAGCAGGGGCAAGGAAAACATCAGCTTTAGTACTTTTGCTGTTGATGCTTGGATCAACTATGACAAAGGCAACCCTTGCCACTTTTCCAAACCTGTAGGTACCCCTGATCTGGGGAAAACGGCCGGAGTAGAAATCGCCATAACCTTTACCGGTTGTGTTTGAATATCCATCATCACTACCAAGTAACTGAGGGCAACCGAGCTGGGAAAACGGCGTTGTGCTCTGCCCGGCCATGAGCTGGAACTGGGGCGTTATATCCCACCAGCCGTACGCATGCCTCAGTCTCACACCGTTATTATTGGAGTTTATACCTCCCATACCCAATTCAATGTACATGCCCA
>JAYEIR010000194.1:0-2515 GCA_034660135.1 Thermodesulfobacteriota bacterium | reverse complement strand
TAATCTTATGCCTGGTCATTGCAATGGGTTCACGACAGGAATTGCAGACCCGGTAAGATGATGCGCAACCAGCAGACGGCCTTTTTACGAAGACGTCAAAGATCAGAGGGCACCAGACACACCAAACGGGCTCTTAAGCTTTGTCCCTTTGCCCCTTTGCCCCTTTCTGTCTTCACACAGAGTTTATTGGTTTTCTCGTCCTCTTTTTTGCATCCTTTCCCATATTGTTTTGACCCTGGTCTGCGTGTTGAGCAGATAGGCAGCCTCAGGCTGTTTGGGCAAGGGCTTTGGGTCCCATTGCCACGCCTTGACCCGCGAGACAACACGTTTGATGTTCCCCTGTTCAGATCGTAAAAAACCTTCTACCATTGAGACATAATCAGCGGCCTGCCTAAGAGAAGACCTCGTATAATCCTTGGAATCAGGACCGGTCAATATTATCTTGTGACCTGGACAAAGTATCTCAGCGTCTAACTGGCTCAGCTTCTCTAATGATTTACGGTATTGATCATAGTCCACCAGGAATTCTGTGACAATGTCCCCGTAACCATCGTCGCAGCCTACTGCCTCGCCGGCAATTAGGATCTTCTCTTCCGGCAGCCAGTAACTCATGGAATCCCAGGTGTGGCCGGGTGTGTGGATGACCTTGACACTCGAGTTTTCTCCAAGATCAATTACTTGGCCTGAACTTACGGTGAAATCAAGGTCAAAAGGAGAAAATGATTTTTCGTATACCAAGGTTACACCCCAGGATTGTGCTGCCTGGATTGCTTCCTTATTGAGTTTTATGATGAGTTCAATAGCATTGGGCCTGGCAAGCACCTCACCAATTCTGGCGGAGCCCGCTATTTTCATTTCAGGCCACACGCTTTTCAGATAATGCGCAGCGCCAATATGATCAAAATGAGAGTGGGACAGAAAAAGGTAGCAAGGAGACCTGTTGCCCAGGATCTCTTTGATCTCCTTCTCATATAACAGCGCCAGTGACGTGAATCCAGCCTCAAACAGGACCGGCATCTGTCCATCTAACAGATAGACAGGCACTGCCTGGTTTCCGAGGGCATAAAAATTGTCTGCAATTTTTCCTGTACGCTTGATTCGCATGGTTTTGATTTAAAACAGTATACATGGATCGGCCAGACAAGAGTCTGACAGATAAGTTGTAGTTCCCTTATTCTGTCCAATAGTGACAATAGACAACCCACTGTCTTGTGTCAAGACTGTGGGATTAAGTACCTTAGCGGAAAAGCCAAGTTATTGTCTCTTGTTTATGCCTTTATGGCTCGTTGAAAATCTTCGCACTTGAATCAGCGCTCAAAGGCATTACCTTTTTATAACAAATTTATTAAGGAGCAATAACTTATGTTTGAACAAGGACCAATAAGGCCTCCGAGTGAGGCATCGAGTTTATTAGTGCGGGTAACAAGGAATTGTCCATGGAACCAGTGTCTCATATGTCCTGCATATAAAGGCACCAAGTTTTCCAGGAGGACCATTGAGGAAGTCAAAAAAGACATTGACAGCATGACTAAGTCCTATTCTTCCTATACTGACATGATAACATCCGCATTTCTGCAGGATGCTGACACCTTGATTATCCCAACCGAGGAATTAGTGGAAATAATTGGATATCTCAAAACGAAGTTTCCAAAAATCAACAGAATAACTTCCTATGCACGCTCAAAGAGCATGAAGAAAAAGAGTGTCGGTCAGTACAAAGCCCTCAAAGAGGCAGGCCTTTCCAGGATACATACCGGTATGGAGAGCGGGTCAGCCAGGGTATTGAAGATGATCAAAAAAGGCTCAAGGCCGGAGGATATAATAGCCGGAGGCATGCGCGTTATGGAGTCAGGAATCTCACTTTCCGAATACATTATGCCGGGTGTAGGGGGAAAGGAATTAAGCAGAGAGCATGCTATTGAGACCGCAAAAATCCTTAATATGATCCGGCCCGACTTTATCAGGGTACGGACCTTTGCAATGCATCCCATGTCGCCCATGCAAAAACTGGTCGAGGACGGGACTTTTGTTCTTATGGATGACGAGGAGGTCGTTGAAGAAATACGCCTGCTTGTTGAAAACCTCGATGAGATGCACAGTCACTTTCGTTGTGCTGACTTCAGTTTAAACCTCTTGATGCATGTGGATGGATACCTTGACGAAAAAAAGGAGGCGATGCTGGAAGAATTGGATAAATATCTTGCATTATCCAAAGAACAGAAGAAGGCATATTCCCTGTTGCAACGTTCTTATCCCTCTTCAGGGTACCCGGTCGATGCCGTGAAAGATGAGAAGGTGATGAAACAAATCTCACTGGAAATTGAAAGGCTGGATAAAAGTAACGAGGATGGGTTCAATAAGCACATACGACAACTTATGTCCTATCAACTACCGCAACCACAGACCAATAACTGGACCTGATTCTTTTTGGCTGTACAGAATTTGTGGTGGAGTGCATACGGTTGATCATTCGTGTATGCCGACCTCATATATTTCCCGTGATGGCGGTTCAGTG
>JAYEIR010000193.1:0-2295 GCA_034660135.1 Thermodesulfobacteriota bacterium | reverse complement strand
CAAATCCCATACCGAGGCAAAATCACCCGCACAGAAAAAAAGACGAAGCGACAAAGCGACTTAGAGACGAAGAGACAACCCCACCTCCCTGCGTCCCTCAGTCTCTCAGTCTCTCAGTCCCTCACCGCCACCGCGTCTCTGCCTGCCCCGTGAAACCGTTGTTGCTTCTGTTTCACCGGGGTAACTTCGAGGAATAGTACGGGGGCGGATTCAACTGGCGCCAGCATGATGCCGACATTTTCTTTGCTAACCTTCTCACCTTTTTGCCCTTCTCACCCCTCCGTCCTCCGCCCTCTGTCTTCTGTCCCCTGTTTTGTAATAACCTCAGTAAGTTATTGAATTATTAAAGAGCGTCCCGCTGGCCATTAACCGATAACAGCCCGTCCCTCCCCTTACACCAGACGAAATCCTTTGACAACGCCATCCGTTTGTATTACATTCGACATATAGTACCAATCTTTGAATGGGACGATTTGAAAAACGAGCAAAACAAGGAAAAACATGGGATTTCCTTTTTTGATGCCCAATATGCCTTTGCCGATCCCCACCGCGTGATTATCGAGGATTTGGATCATAGCCAGGACGAAGAGCGGTTCTTTTGCCTCGGCAAGGTCAAAGGTGGCGTCATGACTGTACGCTTTACCGAAAGGCAAGGCAAGATCAGAATCATCGGGGCAGGGTACTGGAGGAAAGGGAGGAACATATATGACCAAAAAAATCAAATACAGAGATGAGCCCATGCAGACGGGCAAAATCGTAAAGGACTTCTTGCCCAGGCCGGAGGACTTGGTGTTCCGAAAGGAACGGGTGTTGACGTTGCGCCTGGACGAACCAACCCTTGATGAACTGAAACAAGTTGCGAATCGCAAGGGCCTTGGAATGTCCACACTCGTCAGGATGTGGGTGAAGGAAAAGCTTACGCACAGCACTTCCACACCAGCCCAATAAGCCTCCTTATTCTTGGAGATAAATCCCTCCTTGTCCCGTGAAATTTTTTGGCCCGTTAAACCTCTCTTTTTTGTTTATCTGGGGCACGCCAGTGACAGCAAAGTTTACAAAATCGCTGACAAAATGGAAAGACTACCCCTTCCTTCCGAAGGATTGTGTGCAGTAAGAATTTAGGGGCCTAAATTCTTACTGCGACAACAACAAGAAAAAAACCGCCTGCCCTGTTGAACCGGGTTCCCTTCCAGGGTGTTCAACCGGGGTCCGAAATAAAGTAACAAAAGCACCGACGTCCCGCATTCTGTCACTTTCATCGGGGCAACCATCACTGTTTTTTTAACTCAAAACCCAAAACTCAAAACTCAAAACCCAAAACTCAAAACCCAAAACTTAAAACCCCTCTCCCCATCAGGCATGGACTGCCAATTCCTTATCCTTCATCCTGGGAATCAGAATGTTGAATTCATCCATGGACACAAATTTGGACGCATCCAATACTTCCATTTCGATTGGCACACCCTTCGCGTCTAAATGAAGAATAATTCCTTCTTTCAAATCAATAGAGTCAACAGGCGTTCCTTCTTTGAATTCAATCAAGAGGATATCCGCCTCATTCGAGTATTTTATCTTCAAAGTGCCCACCTCCCTCATAATATCTGTCTTTGTAAGGAAAATATACTGTGACCAACGATGGGATCAGATTGTCATACTCATAGATCGCCCTTAATATGTGCTTTCCATAACACCTGTGAGCTATGAATCTGTTATAATGTCCCACCAACACCTCTTCAGGGGCCAATAATGTTTCTCCAACAATTTCAGGAGCCAGTTTCCATTTTGTCATCCTGTCCATGGCATGGGTTAAGAACAGGATCTTAACCTGTTCACCCTTTTTGTCAAATGAAAATAAAACGCCTTTTGGGTGAGCGATACGATCGATAATAACGATGTTCAATTGAAGACCCCCATCCACTTTCTATTTCTGCGATTCTTCTGCCTTTCTGCCTGTCGAAGCGAAGCGTAGATCCTACCATCGGAGCCTCGCTCAAGACGCAAAGGGTACGAAGAGGCCAATTTTTATGGGGTCTGCCCGTCAGGGCTTGGTGTGTTTTGATCCTGAGCCTGCCCCGTTAAATTCATGACAAGGACAGCGAAGTTTACCTCGTGGAATTGCTCCGCAGGAGCACCCGAAGGGATTCAACTGGGGCGTATTTAACCGGGGTCTTTCCTTCAGGATCAAAACAACCAACAAAAAAACCCAGATCCGTGCAATCCGTGTCATCCGTGCCAAAAACTTCTCTGCGCGAGATAGTTATTGAATTATTAAAGAGCGTCCCGCTGGTCTCTGGG
>JAYEIR010000192.1:0-2300 GCA_034660135.1 Thermodesulfobacteriota bacterium | reverse complement strand
CTGAACGATGCCCAATGGGAGTTGTTCCAGCAAGCTTTAGGTCGCCCGGTGCAATCCAAACCTCGCCTTAAGAAATTGTTGACCCGGCCCGGGGTTCTGGATTAATCGCTTTGGGCTATGACCCCATTCATAAACTCAGTGCAGTAGATTCGGTTGAATTTTTCGACTGTAATCAGCCGGACTTAAATCAGTTTTTGCAACGTTATGCGCTGGTAAATCAGAAAGCCGAAAGTGCACAGACATACGTCTGTTGCAAAAATGGTGAAGTCGTTGGCTTCTACAGCCTGACAGTGGGGAGTGTTGAACACGAGGAAGCGCCGCATAGAGTGGTGAAGGGTTTGGCGCGTTACCCTGTACCGGTGATGCTCCTGGCGCGCCTGGCCGTGGATAAAGCACATCAAGGAAAGGGACTGGGGCGTGCCCTGCTCAAGGATGCGCTGCTTCGAACTTTGCAGGTGTCCGATATCGCAGGCATTCGTGCATTAATCGTACACGCGAAAAATGACGTAGCTCGCCAGTGGTATGCAAAGTGGGAATTTGAGCCCAGCCCCACCGACCCATTCCACCTGTTCCTGATGCTTAAAGATTTGAAGGCGATGGCAGGAAAAAAGTAATTAGTTTTTTGCCACGAATAACCCGAATTTTACGAATTTTTATAAAGAGCTTTTTCACCACGAAGGGCTCGAAGAACACGAAAATTGATAATAGCCGCAAAAAGGCGCAAAGGGCGCAAGAATGTTAAGAAAATAATGGCCGCCCCAGTGAAATAGGTTCTCCTAAATTGCACGGGGCAGGCGGGGTAAACAAAGGTGTAAAAAAGGGAGGTGAAAGATATGATTGCAAATGTGGAAGCAACTGCCGAGCAGATCGAAGCAAGCGGGACGCTCTTTAATAATTCAATAACTGTCTCGCGCAGAGAAGTTTTTGGCACCCCAGATAAATACGTTGCTCTGTCCGTCGGAATTTAACGGGGCACGGCGGATGACACGGATTGCACGGATCTGGGTTTTTTTGTTGGTTGTTTTGATCCTGAAAGAAAGACCCCGGTTAAATAAGTGCAAAAGAAATTTAACGGGGCACCGCTTAGCGGCATCTTCGACAGGCAGACAGACACAGACATCAGACTGGAATGGGGGACGTAGTCAACTTGTAAATTTATTTTGAATTATCGCGCCCAGTGAAACAACTGCAAAGAAGGTTTCACAAGGCAGGCAAAGACGCCAAGTCGCGAAGAATTATTTAGACAGGATTGCAGGATTGACTGGATTTTTAGGATATTTTTTTGTTTGCATTTTGAATTTCCGCCTGCCCGCAATGCTTCGCAACGCCCGCCCTCCTGCCAAGCAGAGCGAGGCGGACGGGGACGAAATTAAAAATACCAAATCGCTTCGCGAAGGGGAAAGACAGTGGTCGGTGGTCAGGTGTCGAGAGTCAGGGGAAAGAGAACAGGGGATATAAGGCGGGAAGGAGGTGAGTCGTTATGGCACGGGTTATTATTAAACCGCAAACTGCTGACAACCTGAGAAATTTAATTAGATTGGCAGTAGAAAATCAGCTGAGAGTCATAGATTTTGGAATTGCGAAGACTAAGAGGAAATTAGGAGAATTGGAAAAAGAAATTGGGATGAATAGCAAGGATTTCTATGAGGAGTTCCAGAAGGGAAAGCTTGGTGATGATTTGAAATTTATCAGGTGGGCAGGCGAGTATGAAACATTGGAGAGATTGCAGAAGGATTACAGTGACTTGCAAGGAATCGAACTGTGCTCATAATCGAGTATTTTCAGAGAATTGAATCTCAGATTGCTGACTGTATTCATATTGTTGAGTCCAGCCTCCTCAAGGATAGGCGTTCGCTGCACATTGGGATTATTGAAGGCGAGCTTCTCTTCGCAGATGAATCTGTGCTCCATTTTATAGAATTTGTAAATGTTAAAGATACTATCGAAGTATACAAATATTCCTATCACTATCAAGATCGGAATGGAGATCTTATTTTCAGATATGATATGGCGCCTCACCACCGGGAAATGCAGACTTTTCCTCATCATAAGCACACTCTTTCAAATAAGGTCATTGAGGCACCCTGTCCTACCCTTGAACAGATATTGAACGAGATCGATGATATGATAGTCCAATTATCGTGAAGCAAGTCCTACAAAACCTATCCGCAGATTACGCAGATTAAAAGATGAAAGATGAGAGAACATACAGGATTATAGTTCGCACGAGGGGGTTGTTCCAAATCCACAGATTACACAGATTTGCTCAGGTTAAAAGATGAGAACGGTAATGCTGTATT
>JAYEIR010000191.1:0-2308 GCA_034660135.1 Thermodesulfobacteriota bacterium | reverse complement strand
TTTTTTGAGCTTTTTTTGGTGAATGGTGTCTAATAAATCAGATGAGGATTTTTCAAATGAAGAAGATCTGGTCGCTTTTCTCAAAAAGGGACATGATGGTGCATTTCGTGTTCTTATTAAAGAGTATCAGGAAAGACTCTTCCATATTGCGTGCGGAATTATCTCGGACAGAGAAGAAAGCCTGGATATAGTTCAGGAAGTTTTCCTGAAAGTACACCGGAACATCAACACTTTTGACGAAAGATCAAAACTCTCTACCTGGCTCTACCGTATCACAGTCAACGAATGCCTTAACTTGCACAGGAGCTGGAAACGAAGATTCAGGAGCTATCATCAATCCATTGAAACAGATGAATCCAACTATCTTACGGAGTTGGGAACAGATGATTTCGCCCCTGATGCCCTTTATCAGGAAAAAGAGGTTGAAAATGCATTCCAGGAAGCCTTGAAGGGTCTAAGAAAGAATGCAAGGGCCGTTTTTGTACTCAAAGAGGTGGAAGGCCTTTCATATGACGAGATCTCCGGAATATTGAAGATAAAGAGGGGGACGGTCAGCTCCAGGCTCTGCTATGCCCGGAAAAACTTGAGAAAATCATTGGGGAAATACCTCGATAAGGACCAAAGTTGATGAAAAAGGCGTATGGTGAATGCGATGAAGAGCTGATTGGCCGTTATTTTGACGGAGAACTCAGCCAAAAAGAATATGAACGCATCAGCAGACATCTAAAGGAATGCCCATCCTGTCAAAAGGTGCTCCAGGACTATCAGGCCATCTCCACTGTCTCTGTAGACAGTTTGGAACAAGAGGCATCCCGGGCCGATTTTGGCCTTCTCGAAACAAGGGTCCTGGATCAGATCCGACAAAAAGGGCATCCATGGCGTGAGCGTATTACTGAACTGGTTTTCTCCGGCAAGCTCCTTATCCCAGCCACAGCACTCGCTGCACTTATCCTCTTTTTTGCCATTACGAGGTCACCTACAACGCTATCAGGCCCCAGCGCCATAATAGAAGCCTTTTCCGGCGAGGTGTCATCCGTTATGATTATTGAGGCCCCGAACTCACGCCAGACTATCATTTGGTATAAGGAGACGGAAGAGCTCAAAGTTTAAAGGTAACATCTCAATAATTTGGGGTTCGAGTCATTAATTTGCGTCTGCCTGACCACAATGTACCCCACAGAGCAGCCAGTCTGATCGAAAAAGAAACTTTTAACGGTGAAGTTTCATATGAGAGGTAAAGGGTATGGGCATTAAAAAGATCTTATTGCTGTTATTGATGGCTACCCTGCTTGCCTGGCCGATAGGCCGGATTTGGGCCGGTGAACCTTCAGTAAAGATAGTTGTCAAGACTGTCCTTGCCTCTCAAGACGCCACCCCTGTTGACCCCCGCATTTCCGCCCTGACACGGAAGCTCCAGTCTGTTTTTCGCTACTCCTCATACCGGCTTATCAGCGAAGAAACCATGCATTTGCGTATCAGCGAGACCGGAACTGTTTCACTTCCCGGAGATAGAATGTTGAAGATCACGCTTGTGAGAATAACGGGAAACAGGGCAGAACTTCAACTCCTCATCTTCAAAAAGGAACGTCAAATCATAAAGACCAGGATCCAGGTCCTCAATCACGGTAGTATTACTGTGGGCGGGCCTGAGCACAAGGGAGGCTTTCTCCTGTTCGACATTTTCAACTCGTTCTGACGGTCTCAAGGCTAAAATTTAATCTCTCTCAAAAAAAATTGAGCTTTTTCAAAAACGCGGTGTCTAATCTTTTAAAAGCCAAAAGCAGTATCACTCAGGGACCCGGGTCTGTCTGCAAACCGCTTTTTGCCGGAATCCATTTTCATAAAGGAGGACAATAGATATGAAAAAGCTGATTTTAATCCTGTGTTTAGTCTTAGTTTTTGTTGGTGGCCCTGTCCTGGCCAGGGAGGTAATGATAAATCCGATTACCCCGGACATCAGGGACAAGTTGAGAGAATCAACCGACCTGGTCAGCAAAGTGGAAGACACCATGGCGCCAAAGGTCAATGATCTGGAAAAGATATACAAGACCTACAACGAGACCTGCAAGGGGAATGAGAATGACAGGGGTTGTGTGGAAATGCAGAACCAGATCAGAGAGAAATACAAAGAGGTCTTGTCTGCGATGGAAAGCGAGCTGCCGCGAGTCAGGCGCGCCGTATCGTCCACGGCCCGGAACCTGGGCCAGTCCATAAAGGCCAAGACAAGACAAAAGGACCTCAGAGAGCTTTTTGCGGAGGTCTCCCGGAAAGGGACACTCCCTAAGATCAGGGGTCCGTTGAGCAAGAA
>JAYEIR010000190.1:0-2309 GCA_034660135.1 Thermodesulfobacteriota bacterium | reverse complement strand
TTTAGATCATAGTTGGGGAGGACTCTGCAATCCATATGAAATACGTCCCTGCCGGGGATGGTGTTCACGTTGGGGACATTGGCCTCCATTTTTGTAGGCTCAAACGTGGACATGGGTGGATCAAAAAGCTCATCAGACAGACAAAATTGTTCCTTAAGCCTGCCCAGGGCCGTTATCAACGCGGCTGCACCCACGAGACTGTTTTTCCCTTTGTCCGGCGTACTGGCATGGCATTGCAGGCCTTGTACCGTAAAACGAACCCATAACATGGACTTCTCCGCGACCTCGATCATGATGCCCTCTTCGTCTCCCCCGTCCGGAACTACGATAAGATCCGTCTTCTTAAAAAGCTCGCTGTGTTGTTTAAGAAGATACCTGAGTCCATAATTGCTTCCCGTCTCTTCGTCGGCAACAACGGCCAGTGCTACCGGTCTTGACAATTCCCGCCCAGACTCAAGGATAGCCTTCAGCCCGAGATAGGAACTGACGAAGCCGTGCTGGTTATCTTCAACACCCCTGCCGATCACACGGTCACCCTCCACTCTCACCTTATAGGGATCACTCTCCCAGAGTGACAGGTCACCGGGCGGGACAATATCAGAGTGGCTGAGTACCCACACTGTTGGACCGGGAAGGTCATTACCCCACTTTGCAATCAGGTTCGGGCGGTAGCCGTCCTGAGCCCTTTCATCAGGTGCCCTGAATTCTTCCAACACATCAGGTCCTGCTGTTTCAAGCAATTCTCTTATGAAATCAGATTTTTCATGTTCACCAAGACCTCCGTTGTCCGGCCCCAATGCCACCTTTGATGTAAGATCAGTCTGAACCTGTATGATTTCATCCCTGTAACCGTCTATTTTCTCAAACACTTCCTGCAAGTTTGCCATAAGATTTTTTCCTGTTAATCCTTGAACTATGTTGATTTATGCCAGGTTCGGCATTCTATTATTAGTAACCGTTCACAGATTCAGGGTTCAACGTTGAGATTTGTATTGGACTTCGAACCTCTAAACACTGAACCTTTGAACCCCTATTAAGAGTTAATATGGTGGTTGATGATGTATCGTGCAAGATCTTTGGACCTTATGCCCAGCCTTTTACCATGCACCCCCAGTATGGCTATACAAATCCCCTTGCTTCTTTCCGGAGGCAGAACATAGGCCGTAAACCAGTCATACTTAAATTGATCCGTCTCATCATTAATGGTACCGGTCTTGGCACCCAGTTCAACATTCCTGAAGGCTTTTTTACGCCGCAATTGCCGATATGACTTGCGGCATGTCCCGTAAACAACCGTGTCACGCATAAGTATTTTCAGGTCTCTCGCTGTTTTCGCATTTATCGGCGATGTCAACTTGCTCGGGCAAGCTTCATACAGTATGTTTCCATCCACGTCATTTACGCATTTAACAAGCCATGGCGTCATCATGATTCCCTCATTAGCAGCGGCAGATGCAAGCAGAGCGGCATGAAGAGGAGATATCAATGTGGTCTTGTTGAACCCCGATGCGATCTCAGCAAGCCCGAATTCGTCATCCGGTATTTGGATCGTACTCTTCTCAACAGGAAGATCAAAGGGAATTTGCTGATTAAAATAAAACCTGTCTGCATATTCGGACATCAGCGTCTGACCCAGAGAATATATGCCAAGTTTCCCGAATACGGGGTTGATTGACTTTGCAAAGGCCTTTCTGAAGCTTGTTTTTGATACATACCGGCCGGTCGTCTTATTCTTCAATTGGCCCTTATATAGGGTGTGTCTCCGGCCCTGAAAGAATACTGCCTGATCCGGTGTGAATCCCGCTGACTCCAGTGCAGCTGCCGCGGACACGATCTTGAAAAGGCTTGCAGCCGGAAATGTCGCCCTCAGACAGAGATTTTCCCCTGCCTCATCCTTCTCATAACTTGTCATGGCAAGGATTCGTCCGTCATCGGGCCTCATAACCACGACGGCAGCCTGAAGGGTCTGTGAACGGCGTAGAAGGCCAATGATGTAATTCTGAAGGTCTGGATCAAGAGAGGAAGTCACCTCAAGCCTGACCCCATCCTTCTCCACGACAAAAGGGTCCGTGAAACCGAAAGGACCAATGCCCGCGTCTTCCAATAACATTGAAAGGTCATGACTGGAAAGCTTTGCTGAAGAGGTATCAACCGAATCTTTGCCTTCTTGAAAATCCGTGTGGGCCTGGCTCTGGTCCCATGAGGTCCATGATATTATATAGAAGACAAAAAAAACAATTACAAGACCGAACGCCGAAGACAGGATCAATAAGGGCAACTTACTCGAGAGACGGCCCTTATGCGTATTC
>JAYEIR010000189.1:39001-77983 GCA_034660135.1 Thermodesulfobacteriota bacterium | reverse complement strand
GTTAATAGTCTCCTCAAAAAAAAATTGGGTCCAAATATTTTGAAAACTTAGAGAAAATTAACTGAAATCAGTTGCTTAGTCAAGGATTTTTGCCTGTCTATTTGAGCATTTGTCTGACGACAACAGGATATATGGTTAAAATCTGAGGCAGTTTCAAAATGTTCAATTTTGTCCAAGGTCAAGGAAGGCGAAAATTTTAACCACAGGAATATGTTGAATATTTCGAGGATTAAAATTTGAGACTGACACAGAGATTGGGCAAAAGGGGGCGTTTTGAAACTGGCTCATTTTATAACACCTTTGACAGATGCGATCAAACCCCTGGGAAATTGTCTCTAATGTATTGTTTTATCGCTCAATAAAGCCATAGTGAGATTGTGGATATTTCTTCCAGATGGAGACTGCCTGCCTTAATTTAAACCTGCCGGATTTTTCTGTACTTTTTCCTTGACAAACAGAGATTAGTGTTTTACAGGTGCCACATAGTGGTATAAAGTGTCATAAAGTGTCATCTAAGGGTAAAAAATGTTCAGAGGACGCTCAATACATATCCTTGATGGCAAGGGCCGTGTGGCTATCCCTGCCAGGTTCAAGGAGGTGCTCAGCACCAGGGGAGAGGATTCCCTGGTGATTACCAACGAAGGCAATACTCTTTGGGCCTTTTGCAAGGCTGATTGGACGATTTTAGAAGAGAAAGCGGGCAAGCTTTCCCAATTCGATAAGTCCGGAGTAGTTTTCCTCAGGTATTTCATCTCCGGGGCCGAGGAATGCAAGCTCAAGAACAACAGAATAACAATCCCAAAAAAGTTAAGAGATGATGCTGGACTGAAAAAAGAGGTGGTTCTTGTCGGAGAGCTGAAGAGGTTTGAGATCTGGGACAAGGATAAGTGGGACGAAGAGTTTGAGCGAGTCAAGACAAGCTTTGCTGATGCTGCTGAATCTCTTCCTGAACTCAGCATATAAACAGAGGACATGGTCTTGGAATATCCCCATCAACCAGTCCTTGTTAATGAGGCAGTTGGATATCTTGTCCATACTCCTGATGGCATATATGTTGATGGAACTGCGGGCACTGGAGGGCACAGCCTTGCGATCGGGAACAGTCTGGACGCAAAGGGGAGGCTGATTTGCCTGGACCTGGACCCGGAAGCTGTCAGGCTGTCAAGGCAAAGGCTGGCGTTCCTGGGCGACAGGGTACGGGTCATCAGGGCGAACTATGCTGATCTGGAAAGGGTGCTTGAGGATTTCGGAATCACGGTGGTTGATGGTGTCCTGTTAGATCTCGGAATGTCCTCTTACCAGCTTGATGAGTCTCGCAGGGGCTTTAGCTTTAGCAGGGACGAGCCTCTTGATATGAGAATGGACCCTGAAAATAAGCTTACGGCCGGCCACCTTGTCAACAATCTGGCCCAACAAGAACTTGAAAATATATTGAGGGATTATGGTGAAGAAAGGAGGGCTAAAGCAATTGCACGGGCCATTGTCAGGGCACGCAATAAAAGGCCCATCAAGACTTCCTACCAGTTATCGGCTCTGATTAAGTCAGTGTTTCCTGCGGCCCAGCGTTTCAAGAGCAGACATCCTGCTACTCGTTCATTTCAGGCCCTCAGAATAGCAGTCAACAAAGAACTTAGGAACCTCGATATATTCCTGGATAAGGCTCCGTTGCTTATGGCGAAGGGAGGGAGATTGGTTATTCTATCTTACCATTCCCTTGAAGACAGGAGAGTTAAAAAGGCCATGGCAGACTGGGAGAAGACATGCACCTGTCCCCCGGATTTTCCTTATTGCGTATGTGGAAAAACTACCATTTTCAGGCGCCTTTTCAAAAAGGTCCTGAAACCGAGTCCAGGGGAGATTGCGCAAAACCCAAGGGCGCGAAGCGCTGGATTGAGAGTTACGGAAAGGAGTGAGCAATGACAGGGCCTGACAGAGTATCGAGCATGATGAATTCACGAAACGCAAAGACAGGCGTTCGGATCATAAATTCCCGGGTCAAGAAATCCGGATTTCATATGACCCGAAAACAGATCTTCCTGAGCATATGTATGCTGGTCCTTTTTATGGGGCTCAGCATAGGTTATGTCTGGTCAAGCCTTGAAAGGACACAGAGAGGCTATGATCTGAGTCATCTAAAAAAAATGGAGATGGATCTCAGGGAAGTAAACCGGAAGCTCCGGTTAGAATTAGCAACATTGAAGTCTACAAAGAACCTTGAGGTGCTGGCTATTCAGAAGTTTGACCTTAGGCGGCCCTCACCAGATCAAATTATTGTCCTACAATGAAGATAAAGGAAAAAAGGTGGATCAGATTTCGTATTTATGTAGTGGCCACTTTTTTCCTTATCGGGCTGGTAACCATACTGGCAAGGGCTTTTCAGCTGCAGGTCCTTGAAAAAGATCGTCTGGAGACAATAGCGCGGTCCGGATACATAGGGACTTCCAAGCTCCCACCTACACGCGGCACCATATACGACCGAGAAGGTCACGAACTGGCCATTAGTATCGAATGCGGCTCCATTTATGCCCATCCAAGACGCATAAAGGAAAAGGCCAAAACATCAAGACAATTGTCCAGAATCTTAGGAGAAAGGCAGAACAAGCTCCTTAAACTCCTGAAGAGCCGGCGTTCTTTTGTATGGATAAAGAGGCGGGTGGCTCCGGATCTTGCCAGGCAGATAGAGGCCCTGGATTTAGAAGGCATAGGGGTTATAGCCGAAACCAGGCGGTACTACTCCGGGTGCGAGGTGGCTGCCCATGTGATTGGCTTTGCAGGCTCCGATAATCAGGGACTTGAAGGACTTGAAAGGAGGTATGACAGGCTTCTGAAAGGACCGGAACTCAGTCTTGTCCATATGCGGGATGCCCTGGGTCGTCCTTTCACCGTGAGCAGGCCGGTGGTTTCTAACCAGCGGGTGTTCGATCTTATCCTCACGATTGATAAAGGTATCCAGTATAAGGCCCAGGAGTCCCTCAGATCGGCGCTGAAAAAAACAGGGGCAAAAAGCGGTCAATGCCTGGTCCTGAAACCAGACACCGGGGAGATCCTGGCCATGGCAGTGGTTCCGGAATTCAACCCGAATGTTTTTTCAAGACACAGACCGTATGAATGGAGAAACAGGACAATAACGGATTGCTTTGAGCCCGGTTCTACAATAAAGGCCTTTCTTTTGGCCGCATGCCTTGAGGAATTTGTTGTTACCCCGGATACGACCTTTTATTGTGAGGAGGGAAAATACAAGGTCGGCGGTCATGTAATCCACGATACTCACAAATACGGCATGATAAGCGTATCTGATATTGTGGTGTATTCAAGTAATATTGGGGCAGTCAAGCTCGGGCGTGAGCTTGGATATCCAACATTTTGTGAATATTTGAAAAAATTTGGATTTGGCAGCAAGACGGGGATTGACCTGCTGGGGGAGAGGACAGGCTTCATCAGGCCGTATGAGAAAGCCAGAGAGATTGATCAGGCCACACTCTTTTTTGGGCAGGGCATGTCTGTCACCTCATTGCAGATGGCTATGGCTGTGGCGGCTATTGCCAATGGCGGCAAGTTAATGCGTCCTTATGTTGTCAGGAAGATCGTAGATCAAGCAGGCCGTGTGGTTGAGGAGACCTCCCCGAAGGTCATTAGAAGAGTACTCTCAGAGAAGACCTGCGGGCAGGTTACCAGGATTCTTGAGGGCGTAGTTGACGATGAGGGGACAGGAAAAATGGCGGCCATAAGTGGTTTCAGGGTGGCAGGGAAAACCGGGACTTCTCAAAAGGTGGACACTGAAACCAAACGCTACTCCAGGCAGAACTATGTGGCCACTTTTGTCGGCTTTGTTCCTGCTGATCAACCAAAATTCGTCATTCTGGTTGTTATTGATGAACCCAAAGGCAGTCATTATGGCGGTGTGGTGGCTGCCCCGGTTTTCAGGGAGGTAGGCCAGTGGGCGTTGAATTATCTCAAGGTCAATCCCCAGACGTGCATGGCGGAGTTGAGTCACAAGGCCAAAGAGCCCAGAGGGGAATCAGACAAGAAACGATGTTCCGGCCCGGGGAATCAGATTGCACTTAAACTGAAGGCAGAAGACGATCCTGTGAAGACTGGGGTTCTCCCGGATTTCAGAGGTCTCGGAATGAGAGACGTGCTCAAAAAAGGAAGATCCCTGGGACTGAAAGTGGTTTTGGAAGGGACCGGCCTGGCAATCAAACAGGACCCTAAACCCGGATCGTCTCTTAAAAGGATTGATACTGTAAGAATTAATTTCAGGCCCCCGGCATGAGAAAAATGCGCCTCAGGAAGCTAATAGAGAACTTATCTGTACGCGATGTCCGTGGAGATAGGGAAGTTGAGATCAGCGGGCTGGCCTATGATTCACGGGCAGTAAGGCCGGGGTATCTGTTTATTGCACTGAGGGGCTACAGAGCAGATGGCCATGATTTTATCAAGGATGCGGTCCACAATGGAGCCTTGGCAGTGGTTGCAGAGGAATTCCAAGATATGGATGCAGGGGTCGCCATGGTTCAGGTACTGGATTCCCATGATGCGTTGTCCAAACTTGCAGTGGTGTTTTACGACCGGCCTTTCAGGGACATGAACCTGATAGGAATTACTGGGACAAATGGAAAGACCACCACGAGCTATCTGTTGGAGTCTATCCTCTTAACATCAGGAGCTAATCCTGGTGTCATAGGGACTGTCAACTACCGGTATGCAGGGCAGACCATGGGGGCATCTGTTACGACGCCCGAATCCCTGGATCTCATGCAGATCTTGCGCAAGATGGCTGATGCCGGTGTGTCTGATGTAGTCATGGAGGTCTCATCGCATGCGCTCGATCAGGGCAGGGCAAAAGACTGCCCTTTCCGGATTGGCATTTTTACCAATATCTCCAGAGATCATCTGGATTACCATGGTTCAATGGAGGAATACTTCAAGGCAAAAAGCCTCCTTTTCCGGGGACTCGGGAAAAGTGGGAATGCTGATTTGGCAAGGGCAATTATTAATGCGGATGATCCAAAAGGGCAAGAACTGGCAAGGATGATAGATGCCAGGGTGTGGACTTACGGCCTGGGGAGAGGATGTGATATCAGGGCGGAGGCAGTTCAAACGACCAGGAAAGGCCTGAACGCTAAACTGATTACACCTGCGGGTGAAATATCTGTTCAATCTCCACTCATTGGTAGTTTTAATATCTACAATATCATGGCTGCCGCTGCTGCCGCCCTGTGCTTAGACATTGATCCCAACGCGGTAGCTTTGGGTATAGCAGGTCTTAAAGGGGTACCTGGTCGCTTGGAATCAGTGGAAAACAAGCGCCTTTTGGATATCCTTGTTGATTACGCCCACACCCCGGATGCCCTGAAAAATGCCATTACAGCCGTCAGGCCGACTGTTAATGGCAGGTTGATCACTGTCTTTGGGTGTGGTGGCGACAGGGACAAGGGCAAAAGGCGGGACATGGGCCTCGTGGCCGGAAAAATGAGCGACGTGGTATTTATTACCTCTGACAACCCGCGCAGTGAAAATCCGGCCTCCATTGCCTCTGAGATTGAAAAGGGAGTGCGAGAATCCGGCCTGAAAGAGTTGAGGACTTCTCCGGATCACAGGCTCAAGGGTCCCGGATATATCGTTGATCTGGATCGCGGCAATGCCATACTGAGTGCTGTTCGAATCGCGGATGATGGGGATCTGATTTTGATTGCAGGTAAGGGGCACGAAGACTACCAGATTATAGGGAACAAGAAGAGGCATTTCGATGACAGGAAGGTGGCACTTAATGCTGTTTCAGGGAACATAGAATGACGGTTGCATGGGGTAAAATATCTGCCGGAGAGATCCTTGACGGCATAAGCGGGACCTGGATCTCCGGGAGCCGGCAAACCACCCTGGCAGGAATCAGTACTGATTCCAGAACGCTTGCAGCCGGCGACCTGTTCTTGCCACTGACAGGAGAACGATATGAGGGTCATGATTTTATTCCTGAAGCCATCCGTCATGGCGCAGCAGGGATCGTTGTTCAAGCGGATTGGTTGAATTTAAAAAACAGTAATGAATATCCTGATTCATTTGCTTCTCAATCCGCAATCTGCAAGCCTGTTGTTATTGCTGTAGAGGACACCCTGAAGGCCCTTGGTGATCTTGCCGGATGGTGGCGGCATCAGCACAATGTGAAGGTGGTTGCCATCACAGGCAGCTCAGGAAAGACCACGACTAAGGAGATGACGGCGAACATCCTGGGACCGGAAAACAGGACCCTTAAGAACCAGGGAAACCTTAATAACCTTATAGGATTGCCGCTCACTCTGATGCGCCTGAGGGCAGGACATCGAAATGCTGTACTTGAAATGGGCATGAATCACCCTGGGGAGATCGCCCGTTTGACCGAGATTGCTGACCCGGATATCGGAGTGATTACAAATGTTGGGATGGCCCACCTTGAAGGAGTAGGAGATATTGAAGGCGTAGTTAGGGCCAAGGTGGAGTTAATTGAAAAGATATCCCATAGAGGCAGGGTAGTCATAAATGGTGATGATGGCCTCCTGTTGAAGGCGGCATCGGTTTTTCAAAAAGACATGATCACATTTGGCCTTGGCCGGGAAAATGATGTCAGGGCTCACGGGATCCTGGATTTAGGCCGGAAAGGCGTTTCCTTTGATTTGCAATATCAGGACAAGGTCTGGCCGGTTGAGCTGAAGGTCCCAGGCCTTCAGAACGTATCCAATGCCCTTGCAGCCGCCGCCGCAGTCCTGTGCCTTGATGAACCTGCCGGACTTATTGTGGAAGGCCTGGCAAAGTTTAAAGGGGTCAAAGGGCGGTTCATGGTGACCTGTTTGCCGGGAGATATCATCCTGGTGGACGATACCTATAATGCCAATCCATTGTCTCTGAAGGCCACCCTTGAATCTGCCGGATCAATGATTGATGAAGGTTCAAGGATAATTGTGGGCTTGGGAGAGATGATGGAAATGGGAGATGCGGTCATACCTGCACACGAGGAAGCAGGCCGTATGGTGGGAAGAAACAGAGTCGATTATTTTCTGGCCATGGGGGAACACGCCCGGCATATGGTGAAAGGTGCCGTTGAATCAGGCATGTCCCCGGCTTGTGTGGCCATAGTAGAAAGTCATGATGAAATGACAAGAAGGATGAGCGAAGAAATAAGGGATGGAGATCTGGTCATTGTTAAGGGGTCTCGCAAAATGGCTATGGAAAATGTGGTTGATGACTTGCAGTCTGCCTTTGGTGGAATGTAGACGTTCACAGGTTCATGGGGGTAAATGAGCCTTGAGCATGTAAAGGAGGTTGGTTTTGAAGAGGTCAAAAAAAATACTGGTTGTGGATGACGAGAAGGGTATCAGGTTTCTCCTGTCCGAGGTTCTGTTGAGCAAAGGATTTGAGGTGTGTATGGCCAAGGATGGGCAAGAGTCACTTGACCAACTGGAAAAAGACAACTTTGACCTGGTAATTACGGATATCAATATGCCGAGGCTGGACGGAATTGCAATGCTGAAGACCATGAAGAAGTCAGGACGCAGAGAGAAGGTTATTGTCATGACCGCAAATCCTTCGGACAAAAGACTCCTGGGCACAGACGTGCCCGATGTCTTGGCACATCTTCATAAGCCTTTTAATATCAATAGCTTTTTGAACACGGTGGTAGTTGCTATGGCCAATGCAGAGACAATATCCTAACCCGGATGAACCTGAACAGAAAAGTCCTCACGCAAAGACGCAAAGGTTTTTGGGCAAATTCATTTCATTGTTTTTCTTTGCGAGCTTTGCGGCTTTGCGTGAGCAAAAAGTTGAACCACCATTCAACTTTTTAGGTTGTTTGATTTCAGTCCCGCGTAGAGCAGGATTCTCCATATTTGATATTTGGAACCATATATGTGTTGGTAGCTCCATAACTTTAGGCATTTTAGGCACTTTTCCGGTTTATCCGGGTTAGGGGCGTGAACACTAATGCTGTATAAACTGATCTATTTTTTTTACACAGACGTATCCTGGCTGAACGTCTTTCGGTATATTACCTTCAGGACCGTTTTATCCACGCTCACCTCACTCATGATCTGTTTCTTTTTTGGTGCCTGGACCATAAGGAGACTCCGTGCCACACAGGTGCGACAATACATTCGAGAGGATGGCCCTCCCAACCACAGGTTAAAGGAGGGGACCCCTACTATGGGTGGGGTCCTGATTTTGCCGGCAATTATTCTCTCAACAATCCTTTGGGCAAAACCCGAAAATATTTACGTCTGGATCGTGATTTTTGTAGCTCTTTCATTTGGTGGAATCGGGTTTGTGGATGATTACCTGAAGCTGGTCAGCAAGAGCAGCCACGGGTTGAGCGCGACCTCGAAGTTTTCCTTTCAAATTATCGCTGCCTTGATTGTGGCAATAGCACTCTATTTATATCCCGGCTTTAATTCGCAGTTGAGCTTGCCTTTTTTCAAGAGCATTGTCCCGGATCTCGGTGCAGGTTATATTCCTCTAATTGTTTTCATTATTGTTGGCACCTCCAATGCCGTCAATTTGACCGATGGCCTGGATGGTCTTGCAATCAGCCCGCTTATTGTGGCTTTTGGGAGCTACCTTGTTTTCGCTTATCTGGCCGGACATGTAAAAATCGCATCTTACCTGCAGATTCCCTATGTTTCAGGGGCAGGTGAAATTTGCGTGATGTGTGGGGCCACGGTGGGGACTGGCCTGGGCTTCTTGTGGTACAACGCATATCCGGCAGAGATTTTTATGGGTGACGTAGGTTCGCTCCCGCTTGGCGCGGTGTTAGGGACAGTAGCTATTATCACCAAACAGGAAATAGTGCTGGTCCTGGTCGGTGGGCTGTTTGTATTTGAGGCCTTGTCCGTAATTTTCCAGGTAGGATTCTATAAGTTTACAGGTGGACAGAGGATTTTACGAATGGCTCCTGTTCATCATCATTTTGAGTTAAAGGGTTGGCCTGAGCCAAAGGTAATCGTTCGTTTCTGGATTATCGCCATAATTCTGGCCCTTTTATCTTTTGCCACATTAAAACTGCGCTAAACGCAATAAATGCAGAACAGACAAAATGCTCAGTCAAAGGTCCTGATTGTAGGACTTGGAGTTTCCGGGCTCTGGACAGCGAGGTACCTGGCCGGTCAGGGTGCGAATGTAACTGTAAGTGAAAAAAAATCTGAAAGCGAGCTTGATGCAGGTATTTGTAGCGAGCTTCGATCTCTTGGCATGACATTGGAGGTTGGAGGGCACAAGAGAGAGACTTTCTTGAATGCGGAAATGATCATACTCAGTCCCGGCGTGCCTCATGATATGGATCTCATTCAGGCTTCACTGAAAAGGGGCGTGCCTGTAACCGGCGAGATGGAACTGGCCGGCAGGTTGATAGACACGCCTGTTATTGCCGTGACCGGCACAAATGGAAAGTCCACTGTCACAACATTTATAGGATCGATGCTTGAGAGCGCCGGTTTCAAGGTTTTTGTCGGGGGTAATATTGGAATGCCCCTGATGGCTTATGCTGCAAGTCAGGAAAAAGCAGATTATGCGGTGGTTGAGGTGAGCAGTTTTCAGTTAGATACTGTCAAGACGTTTTGCCCGTTTATTTCCATTGTCTTGAATATATCTCCCGATCATCTGGACCGGTATGCTGACTACGAAGGCTATATCCGGTCTAAACTGAGGGTGTTCAAAAATCAGGGACCGGCGGGGTACGTCATACTTAATGATGATGATGAAGCGCTTTCTCAGGTGAACCCAGGTTCCGGCATTTCTGTTTTTCGTTATGGATTAAGAAAAGAAAAAGGCCGACACGCCTTCATGGATGGAGAGACGGTCATATCCTGCGTGAACGGCATTGAAAGCGAACTCTTTTCCATCCCCTCTTTTTTCTTGCCGGGGAGGCATAACAGGGAGAATCTCTTGGCAGCGGTGCTATGTGGTATGATAGTCGGCATCGAGCCTTCGGTGATTCAAAAAGCTGCCGGTGAATTCAAGGGCCTTCCAAACAGACTTGAATTCGTGAGAGAGCTGGGTGGCGTGGCGTTTTACAATGACTCAAAGGCCACAAATGTGGACTCGGCTGTCAGGTCGGTCATGAGTTTTGAGCGGCCTGTGATCCTTATTGCGGGAGGCCGGCATAAGGGTGCGGATTATGCGCCTCTTGTCGGTGCCGCAAAATCAAGAGTAAAACAGGCGGTTTTTCTCGGAGAGTCAAGAGACCTCCTGGCCGGGGCCTTTGAAGGTGTTCTTCCCTACTCAATGGCTGGGGATATGGAACAGGCCGTAGACATGGCCTTTTCAATGGCAAAGAATGGAGACGTCGTGCTCCTGGCCCCTGCATGTTCGAGCTTTGATATGTTTTTGGATTATTCACACAGGGGAAGGGTGTTCAGAACGTGTGTTGAGGAACTTGTCCGTGGATAGGAAAAATCCCACTAATTCAGGGTATGACTATACGGTTCTCATACCCGCTATTCTACTGGCCACTTTGGGGTTGGTGGTTGTTTACAGCTCAAGCTCTAATTTGGCTGTGCACCGTTTGGGAGACAGCTATTATTATCTTAAGAGACAAGCATTGTTTTGCATGTTGGGGCTTGGCATCATGATACTGGCGAAGAATATTCCATGCATCCTGTACTCTAAACTGGTCTACCCCTTGCTGTTGATCAGCTTTTGCCTTTTGGCATCGCTGTATGTCCCGGGGATCGGTCACAGGGTGGGGGGTGCATGCAGGTGGTTGAAAATTGGCGGGTTCACTTTTCAGCCTTCTGAACTCGCGAAATTCACACTCACAGTTTATATGGCCTACTCCATGTCCAAAAAAGGATCCAGCATGGAGTCATTTTCAAGGGGTCTTTTCCCTCATGTATTGATGGTCATGGCATTTATGTCGATTATTGTCTTTCAACCGGACCTTGGGACCGCAGTTATCATAGGATGCTGGCTCATGATTGTCCTCTTTGTAGGAGGAGTCAGGCTCATACATCTCTTTGTCATCCTTGTTCTTTCTGCTCCGGTTATTTTTTGGTTTGTCTGGCATGCAGAATACAGGATTAAGAGATGGCTGGCCTTCATTAACCCATGGGATGACCCACAGGGTATAGGATTCCAGATTATACACTCATTTTTGGCGTTTGGTTCAGGGGGCCTTTTTGGAGCAGGACTCGGTAACAGCAAGCAGAAGCTGTTCTATTTGCCGGAGCCGCACACCGACTTTGCTCTTTCTATTGTTGGAGAAGAACTGGGTTTTTTAGGTGTGACCTTTATCATAGTTTTGTTCGGGATCCTGATAATGCGCGGGATAAAGATAGCGCTTGATGCAAGAAATCTATACAGCAGTTATCTGGCCCTTGGCTTGACCTGTTTTATTGGGCTTCAAGTGTTGGTAAACATGGGCGTTGTCATGGGGCTGCTTCCCACTAAGGGGCTGACACTGCCGTTAATTAGTTACGGGGGATCATCACTGGCTCTCAATTTTTTGTGCATAGGGATCCTCCTGAATATCTCCTCCAGGAACTGAGAGCTGAAGTCTCATGGTACCTGGATTGAATGGTTACCATCCTATGGACTCTTTTAGATTCATTATTGCGGGCGGCGGGACCGGAGGCCATCTCTTTCCCGGGATAGCTATTGCAAGGGAACTGCAAGCAAGGTTTGAGAACTCCAGGATACTTTTTGTGGTGGGCCGGAGAAGGATGGAATCGGAGATACTGCGCGATTATGGATACAGGGTGGCGTCGATCGATGTGGAAGGGCTAAAGGGCCGTGGATGGGAAAAGGGGCTTAATGTGCTGGCAAGATTGCCCAAAAGCCTGTGCCAGTCGGCCTCTATTATCAAGGCAACGGCTCCCAGGATAGTCCTGGGAATGGGAGGCTACTCCTCAGGCCCGATGTGCGTGGCTGCAAGGGTCATGGGGATACCCACGGCGATCCATGAACAAAACTCCTACCCCGGCCTTACTAACCGCCTGTTGTCCAGATTTGTTGACCGTGTGTTTATTTCTTTTGGGGAAAGCAGAAGGTATCTCAAGGCGGGGAAGGTACTGTTAACGGGCAATCCTGTTCGCGAGGAACTCTTTCAGTATAATGATACAGAGCATAAATATCCGGAGAAATTTACCATCCTGGTCATGGGTGGTAGTCAGGGGGCAAAGGCTATAAATATGGCCTTTATAGAGGCCCTGACAATATTGAGAAGCAGAGGAAAGAATCCGGAAGTTGTCCACCAAAGTGGAAAGACGGATTATCAACGTGTTGTGGAGGATTACACAAACAGGGGAATTGACGTAAAGACCGTGCCGTTTATTCAAGACATGGCCATGGCATACGGATGTGCTGACCTCGTGGTCAGCAGGGCAGGGGCTACGACTATCTTTGAACTGGCCGCCCTTGGCAAGCCTTCTATCTTGATCCCTTATCCTTATGCAGCCAATCAGCACCAGGACACCAATGCCCGGAGCCTGGTGAGCATTGGCGGCGCAGAGATGATCCATCAAGGTGAGCTGACAGGAGAGGGACTTGCACAGGTCTTGATGAAATATATGGATGATCGGTCTCGCTTGCAAGAAATGAGTAAACAGGTACAAAAGATGGGACGCCGCGATGCAGCAAAGGGGATTGTAAATCAGTTGGCTGAGATGATGAGATGATGGAAAAATTCGGCAAGACAAAACATATACACTTTGTAGGCATCGGAGGCATCGGCATGAGCGGAATCGCTGAGCTTCTGATTAACTTAGGCTATAAGGTGAGTGGCTCCGATCTGAAAATAACAGAGGTCACAAAGCGGCTCTCGACCTTGGGAGCCCATGTTTCGCAGGGTCACAAACGGGAACATATCAGCAAGGAACATGCTGACGTTGTGGTCTATTCCTCGGCAGTGGGTCTGGATAATCCAGAGGTCATGGAAGCAAAAGATCACTATATTCCTGTTATCCCCAGGGCTGAAATGCTGGCGGAACTTATGCGCCTTAAATACGGAGTTGCTATTGCAGGTGCCCATGGGAAGACGACCACCACGTCCATGGTGGCCTCCATCCTGGCGCACGGGCACCTTGATCCGACAGTAGTCATCGGCGGCAGACTGGATATTTGGGGAGGCTCGAATGCCAAATTAGGACAGGGCGACATCCTTGTTGCGGAAGCAGACGAAAGCGATGGGTCTTTCCTTACTTTATCTCCAACCATTGCCGTGGTTACAAACATAGATCACGAACACATGGATTACTACGGGAGCATGGACGCAGTCCGTGAGACCTTTATTGATTTTATCAATAAGATCCCTTTTTACGGAACAGCCATACTTTGCTTAGACAATGAGGAAATCCAGGGAATTATTCCCCGTCTCAAAAAAAGGTACCTGACCTATGGTATGACACCCCAGGCGGATCTGAAAGGAATAGACTTACAAAGAGAGGGTTTTGGGGTGAGCTTTGGCGTAGTTTATCATAATCAATCACTGGGACGTATTACGGTGGCCTTGCCGGGCCGCCATAATGTCTTGAATGCCTTGGCTGCAACGGCTGTCGCTCTTGAACTGGATCTGGACATTGAAATAGTCAAAAGAAGCCTGAAGGACTTGGGTGGACTGGCGAGGCGTTTGCAGGTCAAGGGCGAAAGGGAGGGTGTCCTTGTTGTGGATGATTACGGACATCATCCCACGGAAATCGCGGCCACGCTCAATGCTGCAAAGGAATGCTGGCCCGAAAGAAGACTGATAGTCATGTTCCAGCCCCATAGGTATACGAGGACCAAGTTGCTGTACGATCGTTTTGTGATCGTCTTTAATGAGGCGGATGTCCTGATTGTGGCCCCAATTTTTTCCGGAGGGGAAAATCCTATCGCAGGTGTGGACGCAGAGTGGCTTATCAGGGGGATCAAAGAACACGGCCATAAAGAGGTCTTGGTTTGCCCTGACCTAAAGGATGCCCTGGCTATACTCCTGTCGGTCGTAAGGCCTGGAGACCTTGTCATGACCCTCGGTGCGGGCAATATCTATCAAGTGGGCGAGGAGTTACTGAAAAGGCTTGGAGAAGAGGCGAATAGCTCATAGGTCATAGGATTAGTTTCACCTAAAACCTGCAATTAGCAGTTAGCAATTAGCTGTTAGCTTAAAGACTACAAGCATTTGTATAACTTTACGCTGAATTGAAACTTTCATTTTTTGATGCAACTGTATTGTCTGACAACCAACTGATTTTATGGGGCTAATAGCTAATTGCTAATTGCATTTTTTAGGTTTCATATGAATTTGTTGTTAAGAGCCTGGGATCCAATCTGATGAATAAAAGGCAAAAAGAGGAATTAGTCAGACTGGCCGGAAAACAGGTTCAATTCGATTGTCTCATGGCCCCGTACACGACCTTCCGGGTGGGAGGAAAGGTGGACGGCCTTTATGAGGCCAAGGACCCTGGTAATCTCAGGAGGATAATATCGTATGCCAACAAGGAGCACATCCCATATCTGATTGTTGGCAAGGGAAGCAACTTGCTTGTAAAAGACGAAGGCATTGAGGGATTGGCTATTCTTCTCCGGGGATCACTCGCTACGATCGAACAAGATAAAACCGACGACCTGACTATTCTTGCCGGTGCGGGATTAACCATTCCCGAGCTTTTGAGATATTGTCGTGAATCAGGATTTGGGGGATTGGAGTTCCTTGCAGGCATACCAGGTACGGTCGGCGGGGCGGTGGCCATGAATGCAGGTGCCTTTGGGAAAGAAATAGGAGCGTTTGTCCTGAATACACATGTGATAACTCAGGGCGGCGATGTGGTCATAAAGGATCCCTCTCAGTTGAAATTTTCATACAGGCAGCTTGAGATTGAAAGGTGGAGCGTTATTATTCGAGTCAGTCTTAGGTTGGAGCGGGAATCCGGAGAAATCGTGGCTGAAAGAATAGCGGGTTGCCTGAAAAAACGGAAGGAGAGTCAACCACTGGCGTATCCCAGTGCCGGGTCAGTGTTCAGGAATCCACAGAATGACTATGCGGGCAGGCTGGTGGAAAAGGTGGGGCTCAAAGGAAAAAAAATCGGCGGGGCCATGATCTCGGATGAACATGCCAATTTCATCGTAAACACTGGAGATGCCAAGGCGGAAGATATCCTGGCCCTGCTTTGTCTGGCGAGAGAGAAAGTCAGAGATGAAACCGGTGTTGAATTGCTTCCGGAAATTCAAGTGGTTGGCAGGTAAATGGAAAAAAGGTTCAAGAAACGGCTTCCCAGGAAAAGATCCCTCTTGGACGAACAGTCTGCAAAAAGAAGAAAAAAAAAGACTGTTCCTTCCGGGTCTCGTCCGGTTGAAGCCCATAGGGCACCGCGTACCACTTTCAGGATCATCGGCCGGGTTGGTTCCGGTTTTCTAAGGGCTGGGCTCATACTTGGTTTATTGACGATTATCAGTATGACTTTTGTGTGTGGTTACCATTACCTGCTGATATCCCCATATATAAGGCTTGAAGAGGTGGCCGTGGACGGGGTCGATGGAGAGATCAAGGATGAGCTTATACAGATGTGCGGTTTGAATTCAGAACTGAGCCTGTTAGCCCTGAACCTGAATGAGTTGAAACAAGAGATGGAGAAACACCCCTGGATCCGTTCTGTCCGACTGGAAAGACGGTTTCCGCACACCTTGATCGTTGAGGCTGAAAAGGAGAATCCCA
Organism: Thermodesulfobacteriota bacterium; assembly: GCA_034660135.1. Classification (GTDB taxonomy): domain Bacteria; phylum Desulfobacterota; class DSM-4660; order Desulfatiglandales; family Desulfatiglandaceae; genus JAYEIR01. Next base: position 62,334 of record JAYEIR010000189.1, on the reverse strand, counting down.
TGGCAGTCATAGTCATGGATCGAATCTATTACATGAATAGGTGGGGAGAAGCTTTTAAGGAGGTTTATGAGTGGGAGGAGATGGATTTCCCTGTCGTAACAGGCACTTTCAAACCGGGATCAAACGCGCAAGAACAGTTGAACAGGGCGGCCTGCATCATAAGGATTCTGGAATCGGAAGAGGGCCTGTGGTCGTTAAAGCAGGTTTCGGAAGTTCACTTAGAACAAGACGGAGGTATCTCTCTTTATTTCAGGCATCTCCCGGCAGAGATCAGATTGGCATCCGACATTCCAGCCATTGCGAGTCCAATACGAATTGAAGACCTGGGGCCGGATTTTAAGATAAAAATAGATGAGCTAAAAAAACTGGCCAAACACCTGGATCAGACCGGTCAAATCCATCAGGTGAATTGTATTGATCTAAATTACGTGAACGGGGCAGTGGTTTCTTTCAGAAAAGGGTGAAGAGAAGAGAAAAAGAGGATTGAGGGAGGCGAAATATCAAGAGGATGTCTAAAAGAATAATTGTTGGGTTGGATATAGGTACTACAAAAATCTGTGCCGTTGTTGGCGAAGTCCGCCCTGACGGCGTGGAGATCATAGGCATGGGAAGCCACCCTTCAGAAGGACTGAGAAAAGGTGTCGTCATTAACATCGAAAATACGGTTAATTCCATAAAAGAGGCCGTTGAAGAAGCTGAGACCATGGCCGGTTGTGAGATAAGCGCTGCCTATACCGGTATTGCCGGCGGGCACGTAAAAGGGTTTAATTTCCCCGGGGTAATTGGTCTTAAAGAGAAGGAAGTGACCCAGAAGGATATTGACAGAGTTATTGAAGCGGCCAGTGCAGTGGCAATCCCGATGGATCGTGAAGTCATTCACACCCTTGTGCAGGAGTTTATTGTAGACGACCAGGATGGCATTATGGATCCCCTGGGGATGTCCGGTGTCCGCCTGGAGGCCAAGGTCCATATCGTAACGGGTGCGGTAACATCTGCACAAAACATCATAAAATGTGCCAATCGTGCGGGCTTAGATGTCAGCGACATTGTGCTCCAGCCCCTCGCGTCAAGTGAGGCTGTTCTATCAAAAGAGGAACGTAATCTTGGTGCGGCTCTGATTGACTTTGGCGGTGGCACAACCGATATGGTTGTATTTTCAAGAGGGGCCATCAAGCACACTTCTGTCCTGGCCCTTGGGGGAGACAACCTGACTTATGATATTGCCGTAGGTCTCAGGACACCCAAGTTGGAGGCAGAAAAGATCAAGATAAAATATGGATGCGCACTTTGTTCTTTGATCGGCAAAGATGAGACAGTAGAGGTGCCCGGCGTGGGGGGAAGGACCTCAAGGACTTTGTCACGCCAGATCCTTGGAGAGATTCTCGATCCCCGGGTTGAAGAGATATTTTCCCTGGTTTACGGAGAACTTGAACGCTCCGGGTATGAAGACAAAATTACTTCAGGGGTAGTCATAACAGGTGGGTCTGCCGAATTGCACGGTGTTACCGAGATGGCGGAACAGATATTCAATACGCCTGCCCGTGTGGGATATCCTCAGGGAATCACCGGGCTGGTTGAGGTAGTCAATAAACCAATGTATGCAACGGCAGTCGGCCTTGTGCTCTACGGGGCAAAGGCCGGCAAGAAGGCAAGAAAATTTAGGATAAGGGACGTCAACATCTTTAACCGTATCATGAACAGAATGAAAAAGTGGTTTAATGACGTTATTTGATTCATTTGAGGCAGTTTCAAAATGTTCAATTTTGTCCAAGGTCAAGGAAGGCGAAAATTTTAACCACAGGAATATGTTGAATATTTCGAGGATTAAAATTTGAGACTGACACAGAGATTGGGCAAAAGGGGGCGTTTTGAAACTGGCTCATTTAGTTTGCAATTCTTAGCACAATTAGACAAGGGGGGAACACCATGAAGTTCGAATTTGTGGAAGAGGGCGTAAAAGAAAAATATTGTGCCAGGATCAAGGTAATAGGTGTCGGGGGTGCAGGGGGTAATGCTGTCAACAATATGATTGCATCAAACCTTATAGGAGTGGATTTTGTTGTTGCCAATACAGATCGCCAGGACCTTGACAGGTCGGTGTGCACCCACAAGATTCAACTTGGGCCTACAATCACCATGGGGCTTGGTGCGGGTGCTGATCCAGAGATTGGTAGCCTATCAGCGGAGGAGAGCACAAATGAAATCATTGCAGCCATAGATAACCCCGACATGGTCTTTATTACAGCAGGAATGGGAGGAGGAACAGGGACAGGCGCCTGTCCCACGGTTGCCAAGCATTGCAAAGAAGCCGGTGCCCTGACTGTTGCCATCGTGACCAAACCCTTTGAGTTTGAGGGAGGGACACGCATGAAAAGGGCCATCGAAGGAATTGAGAAACTCAAAGAAGATGTTGACAGCCTGATCGTTATCCCCAATGAACGACTCAACTGCCTGGAGATTGAAAACGGATGTATTAAGGATCTCTTTGCACAGGCCGATGATGTCTTGCTTCAGGCCGTGACAGGAATCTCCGGTCTTATCAGGACCGATGGTCTGGTGAATCTGGATTTTGCCGATGTGAAGAAGGTGATGGAGCAGAAGGGTACTGCTATCATGGGAACCGGAATGGCGAGTGGCGAGAACAGGGCCTCAGAAGCGGCACAGAAGGCCATGAACAGCCCCCTCCTCGAGGATATCTCAATCGATGGCGCTAAAGGTCTGCTCATGAACATATGCGGTCCCTCGGACATGCCCTATGAGGAAATCAGGGAAGCCTCAAGATACATTAAGGATCAAGTGTCTGATGATGCCGAGATATTCTGGGGTGTGGTTCTTGATGATAACTTAGAGGATGAGGTGCAGGTGACGGTTATTGCGACGGGTATAGATACTAATGGTAAAAAGGATATAAATCGTAATATCAGGCAGCTAAGTAATGAACCACATTATGTTAATGTTAGTGAGCACAGTAATGTCGTAAATATTAGAGATATGACGCCTGAAGAGGCAAAACAACCATGGACAGCGAGAATGAATGGGGTGGACCTGGACATCCCTACGTTTCAGCGGCAGGGAGCCGGTGATTTGACATTCGAGGATACGATTGAGACAAACAAAGGCACAGGCAATAAACCAAAAAAAGGTTTACTTGCCAGGCTCGGTCTTAAAGATAATCTGGACTATCCTACATTTCTCAGGCTCAAGGCTGACTGATGAGTTTCAGTCTCAAGTGCCTTCCAGGTGCCCCTATTCAAAAGACCGCCCCAGGCGGTTGTAGTTGACTTCAAAAGGTATTCAAGACGTGTCCGGCGATATTATTTCCCTTTATCGAGCCAAGCTGGCGAGGGAAAAGGGAGCTGTCAGAAAAGAATGGGGAGGAAGGCTGTCTATTGCGCTGGTATACCCCAATCATTATCGCATTGGCATGTCGAACCTGGGCTTCCAGATAGTTTATCATCTTTTCAACAAGAGATCTGAGCTTGTTGCAGAACGCGTTTTTCTGCCTGAAGGCCGGGAGATGTCCCTCTACGTTCAGTCAGGAAAGCGGCTTTTGTCATTAGAGACACAGACCCCGCTTCAGAATTTCGATTTAGTTGCGTTTTCCCTATCGTTTGAAAATGATTATCCCAATATCCTGAAGATCCTGGAACTGGCAAAGATTCCTCTCATCGCAGAGGAAAGGTCTGATCCCTGTCCACTTATTATGGCAGGTGGTATCACTGCGTTTTTAAACCCTGAACCATTGGCCGCCTTTATCGATTTTTTCCTTTTAGGGGAGGCGGAGGCCAATCTGAATGAGTTCATAGATGTTTTTTCAGAGCTTAGGCACCAATGTGCAAACAGGGCCGAAGCGCTCAGGACCCTGGCCAAGGGTGTGCCCTCCCTGTATGTTCCTTCCCTTTACCAGCCGGAATATTATAGTGATGGAATCCTCAAGTCCTTTTTGCCGAAAGAGGACCGTATACCCGAAAAGATACAGGTAGCTCGTTACATGCCAGAAGAGGGCATGGACATGCAGATTCCTCTTTCCGTGGTCACGACACCTGATACTGAATTTGGCGACAAGGTCCTGATCGAACTGGCCAGGGGATGCGGTCGTTCGTGCCGGTTCTGTGCAGCAGGATATGTATATCGCCCCCCAAGGTTACATCCTGAACGTGATATTCGCAAGTCGGTTTTGAGTGGTATTGAAAGGTGCGGACAGGTGGGTTTGCTGGCCGCAGCAGTTTCCGATGTCCCGGGAATAGAAGACTTGACGTCCGGCATCGTGGAGAACGGGGGGAGGTTTTCCGTGTCTTCGCTGAGAGCGGACAGCATCACCCAGGGGCTTTTGGATAACCTGAAACAGGCAGGACAAAGAACCGTCTCAATAGCGCCGGAGGCCGGCTCTGAGAGACTCAGGAGGGTAATTAACAAGCATCTGACACAAGAGCAAATAACAGGGGCTGTCAGATTGATATCAAGGATTGAAGATTTTGCCATCAGACTGTATTTCCTTGTCGGCCTTCCGACTGAAACCAGTAACGATATAGCTGAACTCGTGGACCTCGTTAAGGCAATAAAACATCACATGGTCAAGGAGGCCACACCCCGTGGGAAGATGGGCCAGATAAGATTGAGCGTAAACTGCTTTGTTCCAAAAGCCTCCACTCCATTTCAGTGGTTTCCCTTGGAAAACATGTCATCCCTGAGAGAAAAGCAGAAACGTATAAGAAAGGCCCTTGTCAGACAAGGAGGCATCAAGGTCAATTTTGATGTCCCAAAATGGGCCTACGTCCAGACCTTGCTGTCCCTCGGAGACAGAAGGGTTGGTTCTATCCTGCTCACGGCACATAAATTGGACGGGAATTGGACAAAGGCACTACGCTTCTCCGATGTTAACCCTGACTTTTTTGTGTATCGTCCAAAGGGCCTTGATGAAGTCCTGCCCTGGGATTTTATAGATAACGGTATTTTAAAAGAACATCTAACGAGGGAATACAAACTGGCACTGAAAGAAGAAGAATCGGATGTCTGCCGTGTCGGCGAGTGCAATCGTTGCGGGGTATGCGGCCATCTGGAAAAGATGGAATAGACCGGAAAGGGCGGAGGCCTGATGTTATGTCCGGGGGGTAGTAAATGTTGGCTCTTCTCCCGATTAGTTGATGTAAAGGGTTCGAGGATTCAAGGGGTTAAGTGCTTTGTAAATTTCTAAACATAGCTGATATGACCTTTGCCAAACTTTTAACTCTTTATGATTCTTAAGCATTCCCCTCGACTCCTTGAATCCTTGAATCCTTGAATCCTACCAACTCTTTTGGAGATGATTCTAAATGTTTTTCTTGCTAACTGTACGTTTAATAGGTTATAAAAAAATATTTAAATAAAAGGTCGAATGCGTATTCAGGTGGCCTGAGATCAAATGGGTCGACATTAATTACAAGCGGCCTTGTTGATGCCCGCGCGAAAAGTGCGAGCTTAACTGCTTTCCATGGCAGATTAATACCGGTAGAAATTTAGAAAGGAGATAAGACTGATGAACGACAAGAACAATATAATTTCGTCTAAGGTGGAAACATATTATCAGAATTACGGACTAAGGGCCAAAGAACTGAACGATGAGGGAAAAAAGATCATCGGCTATATCTGTTCCTTTGTTCCGCTGGAAATCATCACTGCGGCAGGATGTGTCCCATTCCGCCTGAGGGGAGATGTCAGCGAGCCGATCACCAAGGGAGATACCCTGCTTGAGACCATTGTCTGCCCCTATATCCGCAGCTGCTTTGATCTTGCAGTCAAAGATAAGTATAATTTTCTCGACGGCATTGTCCTTCCGCATGCCTGCGACAGCATAACGCGGGGTTATAGTACCTGGATGTACTCCCTGGATCTTCCATATTCTCATTTTATAAATATCCCGTCAGTTGTTAAAGAACATTCATTTGCATTTTTCAACGGAGTATTGAATACATTCAGGCAGACCCTTGAAGGATTTGTCGGAAAAGAGATTACAGATGATGACATTGCTGAAGCCATAAAACTGCACAATGAAAACAGGATCAAGGCAAAGGCCCTTTATGAATTCAGGAAGTCAGATCCACCCATGATATCAGGTGTAGAGCTGACAAAAGTATTGACCGTAGGCTCAAGCCTGCCTGTCGAAGAGGCTAATGCATTATTTGATGAAGTCTTGGAGGAACTCAAACAGAGGGAGGAATCTCCTTGTAAAATCGGTCCTCGCATAATGATTGACGGCGCGTGTGTGGATAACATAGAAATCGTTAAGTTGATTGAAGATAGTGGGGCAAATGTGGTTATCGATAGTCTCTGTAACGGCACCAGGGATTCATTTCCCCTTGCAGATGTCGGTGGAGATCCGATAGACGCAATCGCCCACAGGTATCTCGACAAGATTAATTGTCCCAAGACATACAGGGAAAACAAGGAAATGGATTTCAAAAAGGACATAGAGGCCCGGTTTGGTGATATCGGGGCTTTTGCCGGGGAATATAAAGCGGACGGTTTGCTCCTTTATGTATATAAGTATTGTGATCCCGTTGGCTTTGAGGTTCCCGCACGCAAGGCATATTATGATCATATAAATCTGCCGCATCTCTATCTTGAGGACGAATACTCAGCGGGTACTATTGGCCAGTTGAAAACAAGAATCCAGGCATTTCTTGAAATGATCGTATAATTGAGTTCGTTGGGTTTATTGGGTTTATTGAGTTCGTAGAGTTTATTGGGTTTTAACGCAACACACACAAAAAACTCGATGAATACAACAAACAATAGTAAGGAGGTAATTCAATGGCTGAGGAACAAGCAAAGAAAAAACATAAGAAAAGAAGAACCGCGACCAAGGCTGCCGCTTCAATCGGTCCCATGGTCAAGGAATTTATAGCTGGTACGATTCGCGCAAAGGAGGAAGCCAAACAGAAAGTCGCCTTCACATTTATCGTTTGCCATCACGAAGAGATTTTGAGTGCCCTGGATGTTGTCCCGCTATGGACCGAGAACTTTGCCGGGATCTGCGGGGCAATAAGGCAGGCCGACAGATTCCTGGAAAGGGCGGAATCCCTTGGCTTTTCCCGTTCGCTTTGCACCTATGCCCTTTGCGGGCTCGGCTTTGATCAATGGAGAGAAGAACTGGGAGAGATGCCACCCGATGCCCCATGGGGGGGCCAGGCAAGACCTGACTTTATGGTATCCACCGGACAGATCCTGTGCGACCCGAGGGCCAAGTGGTACCAGGCAAGCCAGCAGTTCATGCCGGATGTCCCGATCTATAATATTGATATGCCCTATCCGCTTTTTGATCCGAACAAGGACCACAGGGATGTCTGGGGCTATTACCATAAATATATCGTCAAAGAGATGCGCGGGTTCATCAAGTTTGTTGAAGAGCAGACCGGAAACAAGATGGATTATGACCGGTTAAGCGAACTGGTTGACCTGAGTGACCGTACATGGAACCTGATTGATGAGACCTATAAGTTAAGGGCTGCAACGCCCTGCCCCATGGGTACAGGCGATGCAATGAATACCATGGTTCCTATGTGCTTTAAAATGGCCTCACAGGAGGCATATGATTTCTTCCTGGGCCTGAACGCCGAGCTGAAGGAAAAGATCGCCAAAAAGGAAGGCATTGCCGAAGAAGAGAAGTACAGGCTGATCTGGGGCGGTGGCCTGCCATCCTGGTTCGCGCTTGGCGATTTTAATTATTTTAACAGCAAGGGAGCTGTTTTTCCGGTTGAGACCACTTATCGCATGGTAGCGCCCTTAGATGAGATGGATCTCCCGGAGACAAACGACCCTGTTGAACGTCTTGCCTGGAAATGGCTTGGATACTGGACATTCTGGTATGACAAGGCAAGGAAGCGTCCCGGGTCAGAACCTGATGTGGAACGTATTATAGAATGGATTGAGGAGTATAATATTGACGGAATTGTCATGCATGAGGCATTTTCTTGCCGGACATGGCACATTGGCCTTATATGGCAGCTCCATCAAATAGCAAAGATATACAAACCCATCCCGGTGTTGATGCTGGGTGGAGACGGAAAGAAGAAGGAAGCAGGGAGAGAACTTCCCTCCTTGATCCTGGAGAGCGATATCATCGATATCAGCTCCTATTCCGAGGTCGATACAAGGAACAGGATCGATGCCTTTATCGAGACCCTGGAATCCGTTGAAAAAACTCGAATAAGATAAGGTAACCGAACGATGACGGAATATTTTGCCGGCATTGATATCGGTTCGACCATGACTAAGGCGGTGATCCTTGACAAAGGGATCATCGCCTCGGTCATTGGACCTACCGGGCCGGAACAAAGAAGGCTGGCCAACAAGGTTATGGAAGAGGCCCTGAAAAAAGCGGGCATTTCTTTTGAGTGCATCACCTATATCATTGCGACAGGCTACGGAAGGATCAATGTCCCGTTTGCTGATAGACAGGTAACAGAGATTAGCTGCCATGCAAAGGGAATATGGGACCTCTTCCCTGAGGCCAGGACAATTATCGATATTGGGGGTCAGGACAGCAAGGCAATAAAGATAGACCAGACCGGCAGACCTACTGATTTTATTATGAATGAAAAATGCGCTGCCGGTTCAGGCAGGTTCCTGGAAATCATTGCTGACACACTGAATATCAAATTAGAAGACATGGGTGAGATATCCCTGAGGAGCAGCAACCCCGCCAAGATCAGCAGCGTCTGTACAATTTGGGCCCAGCAGGAAGTGGCTGCCAGACTGACAGAAGGCGTACCTATCAGTGATCTTGTTGCAGGCATCCATGAATCATTGGCAAACAGGGTCGCGAGGATGGCAAAAAGGCTCCGTGTAGAAGACAAGGTCATTCTCACGGGAGGAGGAGGAAAAAATGCAGGACTGGCCAAGGCCCTTTCCAGTCAATTGGGCCATACCATATTGATCCCTCCTGAACCTCTAATCACCGGGGCACTTGGTGCAGCCTTGCTGGGGAAAGATATTCTTGAGAAGGCCAAAAAAAAGGGCTCGCCTGTTGAAACAAAAGAGCGCTCACTAAAGGAGGTCAAGCTCTTTTAGCTTATCGTCAAAGATCTTTCTGATTTCCTCAAGCCGGTTTTTATCCCTCGCCTCAAACCTGAGGACCAGGACAGGTTGCGTATTTGAGGCCCTGATCAAACCCCAGCCTCCGTCAAAGAGGACCCTGGCCCCATCCACATCAATCACCTCATAGTCTTTCTTGAATTCGTCCACCAGGCCGGCCACCACCTTGAACTTTTTGTCATCAGGGCAGTCAATACGAATTTCCGGGGTATTTACCATTTTTGGTATGTCGGCCAAGAGGTCTTTCAGGTCCTCTTCAGTATGGGAAAGAATTTCAAGGAGCCGGGCACCCGCATAAATGGCATCGTCATAACCGAAGTATCGTTCGGCAAAAAATAAGTGGCCGCTCATTTCTCCTGCCAAAAGCGCACCCTCTACCTTCATCTTGTTCTTTATAAGGGAATGGCCGGCCTTCCACATTATCGCCTGTCCCCCGTGCCTCTCGATGTCATCATACAGGGCCTGGGAGCATTTGACTTCTCCTATGATTTTGGCTCCGGGATGGCGCGTGAGGAGATCCCTCGCAAAAATGATCATTAACTGGTCCCCCCAGATAATATCTCCTTCCTGATTCGTCACTCCTATCCTGTCAGCATCTCCATCAAAGGCAATTCCGAGATCAGAGGATGTGTCGTGCACCTTTGATATCATGGCCTGGAGGTATTCCGGAATTGTAGGGTCGGGATGGTGATTGGGGAACCGGCCGTCAGGTTCGCAGAAAAGCGGAATGACTTCAAATCCCATCCGTCTGTATATATCACATGCAACAATGCCGCCTGCTCCGTTTCCGGCGTCCAAAACGACCTTCCTCTTCACCGGACCCGGCTGAATATTTCCGATTAGATAATCAGCATACTGCCCGATAATGCTGGCGCTTTCCTCTTTTCCGTGGCCATGTCTGAAATCCCCGGATTCAATTATCTCTCTTATCTTCTGGATCTCTTGCCCATAAATGGAGGCTTCGCCCAAGCAAACTTTGATGCCATTGAATTCAGGAGGGTTATGGCTACCGGTGATCTCTATCCCTCCATCCACATCCAAATTATGGAGAGAAAAGTAGAGAATCGGAGAGGGTACCATGCCTATATCTACAACATCCATGCCGGATTCCAAAAGGCCCTTAACAAGCCATCTTGAAATGTCGGGAGAGCTCAACCGGCAGTCATGACCAAGAGAAATACGGCCTGCACGATTTTCCTGATAATACGTTCCCAGGGCAAGGCCCAGCAGGTGAACTGTTTGTTGATTCAATTCATCAGGGAAAACACCTCGGATGTCATATTCTCTAAATATATGCGATTCCATAGTAAAAACTCCTTTTTCACGTCCTATAATCCGCATTAATAGTCACGTACTCGTGTGTGAGGTCACAGGTGATCATGCCGTCCTTGTAAGGACCCTGGTGAATGTCAACAGTAAGGCTGAACTCTTTCCGGGCCATTCGTTTGGCCGCCTTATTTTCCGCTTCACCACCCAGCCCCAGACCGGCCCCCACAATCTGTACATCATCAACCCATATATCCACCTTCGCCTCTTCCATTACGATTCCCGCCCTCCCGAGTGCACCCATGATTCTGCCCCAGTTGGCGTCCTGACCGTAAAAGGCTGTTTTGACCAGGCTGGAATTGGCAACTGTCCGTGCAGCATTGAGCGCGTCGGAATCGCTGTGGGCACCATGAATGTTGATATGAATTACCTTGGTTGCACCCTCTCCATCTCGCACGATCATGAGGGCCAGTTCCCCCATAACATGCTGCAAACCATATTTGAATTCACTGTAATCTGCATCGGACAAGACACTGTTACCAGCCATACCATTGGCCATGATCAGGACCATATCATTGGTGCTGGTATCCCCGTCCACAGTTATCCTGTTGAACGTGGTATCAACCGAGGAAAGCAGTGCTTCCTTCAATTTGTCAGGTTCAATACTGATATCACTCAGGATAAAGCAGAGCATGGTGGCCATGTCAGGCATGATCATGCCTGCCCCTTTGGCAATACCAAGAATCTGGTACTCCCGTCCTCCGGCCTGTCCCGCAAACCGGCTGATCTTGGGGAAAGAATCAGTGGTCATGATGGCCTCTGCAGCCTGCATAATGCCACCAGTGGACAGGCCCTTTACCAGGCTACCGATGCAGTTACGAATAAGATCCATATTTAGTGGCTGCCCGATAACCCCTGTCGAGGCGACAAGAATTTCATCAGGTCGAATCCCGAGTTCCCTGGCCACAAGCTCAGCAGTTTGCCTTGCATGACTCAGGCCATCTTTTCCTGTACAGGCATTGGCATTGCCGGCATTTGCGACGATAGCCCTTGCCTTTCCGTTTGCAATATTTTCCTGGGACAGGATGACCGGTGCTGCCCTGACCAGATTCCTGGTAAACACGCCTGCCGCACTTGATTCCTTTTCCGAAAAAATCAGTGCCAGATCCAGTTCCTTTCCTTTTTTCAGGCCTGCTGCCACCGCGCCTGCCTTAAATCCACTAACCGTGTTGTCACTCGAATTTATTCTCATCGCTCTCTAACCTTGATGAAGCCGCAAAAAGGTGCAAAACCCAAAATCGTGCCTGAACAGGGTTTTCGTTCAGGCACTAATTATGCGCCTCATTGATTTTTCCCGCAGCATTTTTTATATTTCCGTCCACTCCCGCACGGGCAAGGATCATTTCTCCCCACCTTTTTCCCTTTACGCCGGACCGTAGTATCTGCAGAGCCATCTCCATGGCTTAGATTCAAGGTTCTTTTCTTCTTGCTTGGCATTTCTGCAGGCGCACGCCTCAATTGTATTCGAAAAACCGTGCCGAGAATTTCTTCTCGTATATGATCCATGAATTCTCCAAAAAGGGCAAAGCCTTCCTTCTGATACTCTTTGAGCGGATCAAGCTGCCCGTATCCGCGGAGGCCTATGCCTTCTTTCATGTGATCCATGTCCTGGAGATGTGCTATCCATTGATTATCTATGATCTGGAGAATGATCATTCGCTCGATATGTTCCAGGTCCTGCTTTCCAAACAGCTTTTTCTTTTCCTGATAGGCAGATCTGACCTGATCCTTGATCAGAACGGTTAAGTCTTCCATTTTCAGTGCATCAAAGACCCCTTCACCGATATCTTCCGGCCTGATCTTTGCTTGAAATCCAAACAGTTTGGAAAGGTTATCTTTCAGGCCCTGGATATCCCAGTTCTCAGGGTATTCTTTGGGATCGATCCATTTTTCAACCAGGGCCTCCGCACTATCGTCAATCATATCTTCTATGATCTCTCCAGTCTTGTGGCCTTCTAAGATATCCTTCCTCAGGGAATATGCAATTTCCCTGTGCTTGTTCATTACATCGTCATATTCAAGCAGGTGCTTCCTTATGTCAAAATTATGGGCCTCCACTTTTTTCTGGGCGTTTTCAATAGCCCGGGAGATCAAATTATGCTCAATAGGTTCACCTTCCTCCATCCCCAAACGCCCCATAATGGATGAAATTTTGTCAGACCCGAATATCCTGAGGAGGTCATCTTCAAGAGAGAGATAAAAACGAGAGGAACCAGGGTCGCCTTGCCTTGCTGATCGACCCCTGAGCTGGTTGTCGACTCGTCGACTCTCATGTCTTTCGGTCCCCAGGATGTGAAGCCCACCCAATTCCCGTATGCCTTCTCCCAAAACAATATCGGTCCCTCGACCGGCCATATTGGTAGAAATCGTCACCGTATTTTTCTGCCCTGCATTGGCGATGATTTCCGCCTCCTTTTGGTGATGCTTTGCATTCAAGACAGAATGGGGAATCCCGGCCCTTTTCAGCATCCTGCTGAGCATTTCCGATTTTTCGATAGTAATAGTGCCCACCAGAACCGGCTGCCCTTGTTCATGGAGTTCTTTGATCTCCTCAACAACGGCCTTGAACTTTTCCCGTTCGGTCCTGTAAATCGCATCGGGGTAATTCTCGCGTATCATCTCCTTATTGGTAGGTATGACCACCACATCCAGCTTATATATATTGTTGAACTCGGCCGCCTCAGTATCCGCTGTCCCTGTCATTCCGGCCAGTTTTTCATACATCCGGAAGAAATTCTGAAAGGTGACTGTGGCCAGGGTCTGGTTTTCTCCTGCAACGCTCACACCCTCTTTGGCTTCAACCGCCTGATGCAACCCGTCGCTCCACCGCCTGCCCGGCATCATTCGCCCTGTGAATTCATCCACTATCATTATCTGGCCGTCCTTGATTACATATTGGACATCCTTCTCAAACATCCAGTAGGCCTTGATAAGCTGTTGGGTGGCATGGAGGAGATCGGAAGTTCTCATGTATCGCTCTTCAAGTTCCCTCAGACGTTCATCCTTCTCGAGATCAGTAAGCTGCCCATCTTCCCGTATGGAGTGTCCCTCATCATCTAAATCAGGGAGAATAAAATCCCCTAATCCGCTGCTTGAAGTCAGGCTGATTCCTTTTTCCGTAAGTTCCACTGAATTGTTTCGCTCATCAATAGTACAGTAAAGGATTTCATCCAGTTCCGGCAGGAGTTTCTGTGCACTCAGCATGCTTTCCATCCTGTCGATTTGTTTTTTCAGGGCCTGATTTTCAGCCATGATCTCTAAGAAAACAGGATTTTTTGGATCTCCCCTCTTGATTTGAAGCAGAATCTCTATGGTCCTTTCGCCGAGATCGCCGGACTCAAGTCTCTGGCGCACCTCTTGCAGCAGGGAACGGACTATCGAACCCTGCTTTTTCCTTAAGTTGATAACAAGAACCTTAACCTCAACAAAGACCTTGTTCTCACTGTGCTCCACAGGACCGCTGATAATCAAAGGAGTTCTTGATTCATCAATAAGGATGCTGTCGACCTCATCCACGATGGCATAATGAAAGTCTCTCTGAACAAAGTCTATGAAGTCGAATTTCATGTTATCGCGAAGATAGTCAAAACCAAACTCGTTGTTGGTTCCGTACGTGATATCGCAAGCATAGGCCGATTTCCTCTCCTGATCATCCATTCCATGCATGACAACGCCCACAGACATCCCCAAAAAATTATAAATTCCTCCCATCCATTCGGCATCACGTTGTGCCAGATAATCATTGACGGTCACGAGGTGCGCACCCTGGCCGGTAAGCGCATTCAAATAAAGGGGAAGGGTCGCTGCCAGGGTTTTTCCTTCACCAGTCTTCATTTCAGCAATCTTGCCCTTGTGAAGCACAATGCCTCCGATTAACTGGACGTCAAAGTGGCGCATTCCCAGTACCCTCACGGAGGTTTCTCTTACAGCAGCAAATGCCTCCGGCAAAAGATCATCCAGGGCCTCGCCCTTTGACAGCCTTTCCTTGAACTCATGAGTTTTTGCCTGAAGTTGTTCATCAGAAAGCGCCTGGAAATCCGGCTCGAGCTGGTTGATCTTGTCAACCAATGGTTCCATCGCTTTGAGCTCCCGCTCATTCTTGCTGCCAAAAATACCTTTTATGACTTTTCCAAACATGATTCTCTTCCAGATTATCAGAATGTATTTGACAATGGCCCGACAATAGCCATTAAAGAACGTTATGCCTTGAAAATCAAGATTTTATGTGCAAGTTGTTGCCAGCTATTGTGGAAAAATTCAACTTATTGTAATATCTCAAAAAACAGGAGTACTATAAACGGCTCACGCCTAAATTTCTTATTTGGAATTTACCCAAGGATTTTACCCCTATTTATTGAGCTATTACAAATGATTTTCCATAGGAAGGCTAATTGAGGATATATTGTAGAGGATTTACACGCACTTTGTTCAGGTGGACTTCGTAGTGAAGGTGTGGCCCGGTAGATCTACCGGTATTTCCTGCAAGAGCAATAGTTTCACCCCGCTTGACATGCTGACCTTTCTTTACAAGGGATTTTTGTAAGTGAGCATATCTTGTCATTATGCCGTGGCCGTGTTTGATCGTCAACATATTGCCATAACCGCGGTCCCGGCTGATTTTAGAGACAATCCCGTCAGCCGGTGCAACGACCGGTGCGCCCATTCGTGTAGCTATGTCAATCCCATTATGGAATTCCTTTTTCCCGGTAAACGGTGATATTCTATATCCGAAACGGGAACTCATCCACCCCCTTGCAGGCCAAATAGAGGGCGTGGATGCAAGCAACATCTTTTGGCTTTCCAGGAA
The DNA here is from genome assembly GCA_034660135.1 of Thermodesulfobacteriota bacterium. GTDB lineage: Bacteria > Desulfobacterota > DSM-4660 > Desulfatiglandales > Desulfatiglandaceae > JAYEIR01. The sequence continues at coordinate 47,129 of JAYEIR010000189.1, read as the reverse complement.
TTTGTAGAGTTCGGTTTTATCCTGTTCAGTAAGTGCGACCTCATTTTCGAGATTATCTAATGAGCGGTGCATCAACTCAGCCAGTTCTTGATGGGTTTTACCAATAATCTTTTTGGGGTCCAAAACAGCCGGATCTGAGCCCCCTATGCCCTGCAATTCCGGGTTATCGACATCTTCTTCCAGGTTCACCATAACCCTCAGCTTTCGGTCAAATTCACTCAGTTCTCCCATCTTTTGCGCCATCTGTTGAATGCGTTGGGCAAAGAAAACAAAATGTTTCTCTTTCTGATTGCATTCATTTTCTAACTTTGCCAGCCGTGGCATCTGGGACTTTATACAATGATAGTCCCAGATTATCCAGGACATGAGGGCTATACATGGCACAAAGAAGACGAGAAAAAAGACAGGAAGGAATCTTGGAAGTCTGAACTGCCTTGGATCCTTGGGACCGTCAGGAATTACCAGTATGGTTAGCTTTTTGGATGTCAATACGTACTCTCATTTGGTGCGGAAAAATAGGCAAGAAATATGCCAGACAATTAAAGTTGTGCTTAGCACACCTGTTATTGTCTTGTCAAGCTACTATTTGCGGCGAAGCAATTCTTGATTGATATGGATATCATCTTCTGTTAGATTGGTTTCCAATATATCCAGGTTGTGCTGTAGCCATCTACTGCACAGCCTTGGTAAAGGACATCTGTGCGCAATAAAGGAGGAATATGGACCAGGACAATCAGGATTTTTTTGCTGAAAAATCAGAAGAAAACTTTGAAGAATTGTTAAACCAGAGCGTTGTTAAATCAGTTTACCTCAACCCTGGTGAAAAGGTTGAATCTGTAATCATCAAAATAACAAAAGAGTGGGTTTTTATTGATTTGGGAGGCAAATCAGAAGGTTATATTGTAATAGACGAATTTATTGATGATGAGGGCAACATTACAGTAAAAGAGGGGGACACGATCAGCGCCTATTTCCTGTCTTCCAGGAATAATGAAATGCTGTTTACCACCCGGCTCACCGGCGGCACAACGGGAAACAAATACCTCGAAGAGGCCTATCACAACCGGATCCCGGTTGAAGGGCTTGTTGAACAGGAAATCAAGGGGGGATTTGAAGTTAAGATAGCAGGAAATACCCGTGCTTTTTGCCCTTATTCCCAGATGGGACTGCACAGGGTTGAAAATACAGACCAATATATTGGCCTGCATTTGACTTTTAAAATAACCGAATATGGTGAAAAGGGCCGCAACATTATTGTTTCCAACAGGACCGTACTGGAGGAGGAACGCCAAAAACAAAAGGATGACCTCAGGGAATCTTTGGAAGAGGGGATGACCGTAAGTGGAGAGATAACCTCAATCAGGAAATTTGGTGCGTTTGTTGACATCGGAGGAATCGAAGGCCTGATTCCTATCTCGGAAATATCATGGGGCCGAGTGGAGGATATCGATACTACACTCTCGGTCGGGCAAAACGTAGATGTTGCGATCAAGAAACTGGACTGGGGAAATGATAAATTCTCATTCAGCCTGAAAGAAATTCTGCCGGATCCATGGAACGACATCGGGCTGAAGTATCCGGAAGGCTCAACGCACAAAGGTAAGGTTGCACGTCTCGTACCTTTTGGTGCTTTTGTAACGCTTGAACCTGGCATAGATGGTCTTGTTCACATTTCAGAACTTGGAAAACACAAAAGGATAAATCACCCCCGTGAAGTTCTCGAAGAAAACCAGACCATTCAAGTCAAGATAGTTAGAGCAGACCAAGAGGAAAAACGCCTCTCTCTTACAATGGTCTCAGATGAGATGGATTCAGACGAGAGCGATTCCTACAAAAAACACATTGCAAACAGCGAGAAGTCATCCGGGGCTTTCGGCACGCTCGGAGATATCCTTCAGGCAAAAATGGATAGAAAACAATGACGATAGGTGTTTTTGACTCAGGCTACGGCGGATTGACAATTCTCAAGGGCTTTCTGGATCGTTTGCCGGAATACGATTATATGTACCTTGGCGACAGTGCGCGAACGCCTTACGGCAACAAATCCCTCAAGATCGTCTATGAATATACGAGACAGGCCGTGGAATTTCTATTTGGCCGCGGTGCGGGGCTCATCATCCTGGCCTGTAACACGGCCTCGGCAAAGGCCCTGAGAAAAATCCAGCAGGAATGGCTGCCGATTCATTATCCGGAAAGGCGCGTTCTCGGGGTGGTCATTCCTCTCGCGGAAGCGGCAGTGGAGACCACTCGATGGGGCCGGATCGGGGTGATCGGGACCCGGGCCACCATCGAATCTATGGTGTATGAACAGGAACTACACAAATTGAATCTCGATATCAAGGTCTTCGGCCGGCCCTGCCCCCTGTTAGTGCCCCTCGTGGAGGAGGGATGGGTCGGGAAACCCGAGACTAATATGATGCTGAAGAAGTATCTCCGGCCCCTTAAAAGTAAAGCCATTGATTCCCTGATTCTCGGATGTACCCACTATCCCTTTCTGAAAAAAGATATTGTTAGGTTCATGGGGAAGAACTGTCATGTGCTGGACACCCCCGGCATTGTGACGGACAAGCTTACGGAATATCTGTACCGGCATCCGGAGATCGAAACAACGCTCTCACGAAACGGAGAAAGGACTTTTTTCACCACGGACGACCCGGAACGATTCAAGCGCTTTGGGGGAACATTTTTGGGCCGGAAAATCCCTGAGGTTCATGCCGTCATGCTTTAACATCCGTAACCGTTCACGGGTTCAAAGGTTCAGGGTTCAAGGTTCCATTCTCGTCCCAGGAATGCATTTAGGATGCGTATTTTACAAGAAAAGCGTCAGCTTCGTCAGACCTAATCCAAGATTTGAAGCCAAATTGGCGATTGTTTTGGAAAATGAGCATTTTTAGCAAGGATTTCGGGTCTTCAATCCCTTCTTTGTCCTTAACCCTGAACGTTGAACCCTTAACCTGTGAACGGTAATAGAAAATGAGAATTGATTGCCATTGCCACATCTTTAATAACGACTGCGTCCCTATTGCAGGGATGCTGGCAAGCCGGTTTGGTATAGCGATCGGTAAAAGGGCTTCCAGGCTGGTTGATGACATAAAAAGCGGTACATTTAGCGGGTTGTGGCGGGACTATCTCGCTGATTTGTCCTTTGATATGCAGTCAATCCGCTCCCTGTTCGACTCCCAGGAAAAAGATAATCTCCGTTTCATCCTTGAACACCTCGATAATTTCTTGGCATTCCTCAAAATCGGCATAATGGATATTCCACGGTTATTAGAGGGGATGGAGCAGAATTCATCCGGGATAGATATCTGGGTTCCCCTTATGATGGACATGAGCCATGCTTATTATCCTTACAGTCAACCGGTTTGCAGCTTTGAGAGTCAAAGGGAAATCATGTCGCAATTGACCCTTGATGCCAAAGGCCGGATCATGCCTTTTTATGCATTTGACCCCAGGTCAGGACCGCCTGATCCTGTTGAAAACTTACGAAAGGCTATTGAGACCCAGGGATTTGTGGGTGTTAAGCTCTATCCGCCGTTGGGCTTCAAACCCATAGGCAATGACGACCAGGCGATAGAAGATGCCATGATGAGGCTTTACGAGTATTGCTGCCAAAACACTAAAGATCCCATCCCAATTACGGCCCATTGCAGTTGGAGTGCCGGCGTCTACTCTAATGAACGTATGCCCGGGATCAATAATATCAAAACCTATTACAGAGAGATGGCCGGACCTTCCCACTGGGAAAAGGTCCTGAGAAGCTTTCCTTCTCTTAAACTCAACCTGGCCCACTTCGGAGGCTTAGGCGAATGGGAGGCGATGGCAAAGGGGGACAGCCCCCACAAAAACTGGGTGGACCCTGTCATAGCTCTTATTAAGCATTATGATAATGTCTATACAGACTTCTCCTACCACGGAATTCCAACCACCAACCTCGCTGATGACTACAGGAACATCGTGCTCGAAAAGACAAGAGGGATTGAACACAAACTGCTCCTCGGAAGCGACTGGTATATGTCGCGGATGCAGTGCAGTCTCAATGATTACTGGCAGGGTTTTGAGACATTGTTTCCCGACCTCTTTGACAAAATGACCGGGGAAAACGCCGTTTCATTTCTAAGATCAGATGCCGCAATGGAGTCTTTCCCTAACTTTTTCACCTCCAACGAGGGCGAACTACTGGGTCAGTATAAAGCCCTCTTTACCGATAAATAAAAGGAAAATGAATATGAACAAACAGGAATGGAATCCGGACAGCCTGCTGCAACTATCCGGACAGTACTGGGCAACATGTACGCTTCATGCTGCAATTAAGCTCGATGTGTTTACTGCAATAGGTGACAAGCAGCTTTCTGGTAAAGATATCGCACAAAAACGAAACATAAACAAAGAAGGCGTAACAAGGCTTCTCAATGCCCTTACAGCCATGAACCTGCTGGAAAAAGCAGATGATAAATTTTCTAATACCCCGGCAGGAAAAGCTTTCCTCTCAAAAGACTCTCCGGACTATGTTGGCCATATTATTACCCATCATCACCACTTGGTAGAGTCATGGTCTCAGCTCGATCAGGCTGTTAAGACCGGAGCACCTGTCAGAGCAAGAGTGTCTCACACCAGCCCGGAATGGAGAGAGAGTTTCCTTATGGGTATGTTCAATATCGCCATGAACCTGGCCCCTGTCCTGGCAGATAAGATAGATCTTTCCGGGATGCGTTATTTGCTCGACCTGGGCGGCGGGCCCGGAACCTATGCTATCCATTTTTGCCAAAACAATCCTAGGCTCAAAGCTACAGTCTACGACCTGCCTGCCACGAGACCTTTTGCTGAAAAAACCATTGAGAAATTTGGGCTTACCGACCGGATAGATTTCATGGATGGCAACTATCTCGAAGAGGGCATTGAAGGGATCTATGATGTGGCCTGGCTTTCCCACATTCTCCATGGAGGAGGCCAAAAAGAATGTCAACGGATTATCCGGAAAACTGTTGCCGCTTTGAAGCCGGGAGGCATGATAATTGTCCATGATTTTATTTTAAACAGCACTATGGACGGACCTCTTTTTCCCGCACTTTTTTCACTTAATATGCTTTTGGGCACGTCTGATGGACAGTCCTATTCTGAAAAGCAGATTACCGACATGCTTGCCAAAGCTGGTGTAAAGGAGATCCAGCGCCTTGCTTTCCAGGGACCAAATGATTCAGGGATTATTACCGGTGTGGTCTAATGATCAAGTAAACACCGGCCTTTTTGAGGAGTTAGCATCTTCTTCTTTGACCTTGCAGAAGCCATCTCATTTCTGGATGGACACCAGGTAGCCGGCCTTTTTGCGTTGCACTAAAAAAAACCCGTTGCCCCGGAAAATTAGCTCGGAGAAACGGGCTATAAAATTCAAATTGGTTGGTGGAGGCGGGGGGAGTCGAACCCCCGTCCGGAAATATTCCACTAAGGCTTCTACATACTTAGCCCGGTTTTCATTGTCGTCCTATGGATAGCAACCGGGCGCGGCTGCCAAGGGACCTAACCTGTATTAAATTTCACTTCCCCGTCTTACAGGTAAAGACAGATCAGCTAAGCCTGCTAATCGACGCCCTCTCCGGTCCCGCAGGCTTAGACCGGTAGGACGCTAACCATTTATGCGGCTAGAGCATACGCATAATCGTCTGCGTTTACATTAAGCCCACCCGTTTTACGAGCAGATGGAACCTCGGTATGCAACCTGAGCTTCAATTACCCCCGTCGAAACCAGTTCACCCCCAATAGATGAAACACTATTATTTTAATCATGTCTTGAGCAATTGTCAATTCGAAATTTGAAATTCGAGGTAAAAGGACCTGGCCCTGAGGACCAGATTTTCCTAATTCCACTTCTTGAAGTCCTGTGCCTCCTTTTTCAGCTCCTTATCTTTCAGGGCCCTTCTCTTGTCGTATTTTTGCTTACCTTTGGCAAGCGCAAGTTCCACCTTTACGCGTCCTTTTGAAAAATAGACCTTTGTGGGAATCAGCGTATATCCCTTTTGCTCGGTTTTTCCAATCAGACGCTTTATTTCTTTCCTGTTCAGCAGGAGCTTTCTTGTTCTCATGGGATCTAAGTGAATATGATGGGCATAGGGATAGGGGCTAATGTGCATATTATGGAGGAAAACCTCGCCTTGTTTTATTTTGGCATAGCTGTCCACCAGATTGGCCCTTCCTTCTCTGAGAGACTTTACCTCCGGGCCGAGGAGCACAATCCCCGACTCAAAGGCATCATCGATAAAGTAGTCATAGCGTGCCTTTCTGTTCTGGCAGACAATCTTTATGCCGGTAGATTTTTTAGGCATCCAAGTACCCTTTCCCATTAAGTTCCGGCACCAGGGTCTTCATACGATTCAAGACATAGGACCGCACTTCTTTTGCCGTATTCAGCCTCATCACATTGTCAAAATCAGCGCGGGCCTCTTCTAAAGACAAGGATCTGATTATTTTTTTGATGAGTGGAATGGTCGTTGGATTCATGCTGAGCTCATCAAGTCCTAATCCAAGCAGGATTGGGATGCACATCGGATCACCAGCCATTTCGCCACAAATGGCAACACTGATTCCAGCCTTTTTCGCTGATTTAACTGTGTGTTGTATCATGCGGAGGATCGCAGGATGAAATGGCTCGTACATGTAAGCAACGTGTTCGTTTATCCTGTCGATGGCAAGGGAGTACTGTATCAGATCGTTGGTTCCGATACTGAAAAAATCCACATGTTGGGCAAGGATTTCTGCCATGGAGACGGCAGATGGTATTTCGATCATGATACCTACGCTTAACTCATGATCATAATCGATATTCCTGCTGTCCAGGTCGTCTTTGACCACAGCCAAGATTTCTTTGGCATTCAAGATCTCCTGCAAACCGGATATCATGGGAAACATGAGTTGAATCTTGCCATAGGCGCTTGCCCTGAGGATAGCGCGCAACTGTGTCTTGAAGACGTCTGGTTTCTTCAGGCAAAACCTGATGGCCCTGAGGCCAAGAGCGGGATTGGTCTCTCCTGTAATTTCATGCGACCAGGGGACCTTATCGGCTCCGAGGTCCAAGGTCCTTATGGTTATGGGGTTTGGCGCGATGATCTCAGCAGCTTCCCGATAATCGGCAAACAAGTCTTCTTCGCAAGGGGGCTCTTTACCTCTAAGATAAAGGATCTCTGTTCTGTAGAGCCCGATCGCCTCACCGCCGTGAGCCTTGGCCGTGGCAACTTCTTCCAGGAATTCTATGTTGGCGTTTATGGCTATTGTGTGTCCGTCAAGGGTCTCTGCCGGCAGATGGCTGGTGATAGCGATGCTTGTTTCATATGCTTTCTGTTGAACGTGTTTTTCCTGATAATATGCAACGACAGTATCATCGGGGTTTATTATTACCTCTCCGGTGTTTCCATCAACTATCAGAATATCCCCGTCATCCACCAGGTCGGTGGCTGATTCCAGGCCTACTACTACAGGGATTTGGAGGGCCTGTGCCATAATGGCCGCATGTGAGGTACGGCCTCCTGCGTCAGTAACAAAGCCCATGACCCTGGTCATATTTAACTCGGCTATATCTGCCGGAGACAAATCATGGGCCACAATGATTGGCCTGCCGCTAATTTCTGCCAGGGTCTCCTGGTCCCTTCCCAACAGGTTTCGAAGGATCCTTTCAGTGACGTATACCACATCGTTGATCCGGTTACTGATGTACTCATCATCTATCTGCTCAAAAACCTGTCTTATGTCTTCCAGGGATTTTTTTACGGCCCACTCCGCATTTATCCTCTCATTGAGTATGCTCTTGATTACAGCATCGGTAAACATGCTGTCTTCAAGGATCATCAAATGGCTATCCAGGATAAAGGCATGCTGTTTTACCTGTTCCGGCATCCGGTCCTTTAGGGTAGTGAGCTGTGATCTGGTAATGCTGAGGGCCGTATTAAATCGCTCAACCTCCCTGCTAACCTGTTGATCATTAACAAGGTACTGGTAAAGGATCTTTACCCTGGATCTGTCAACGAGACGCGCCTTGCCGATGATTATGCCTGATGAGACGGCAATGCCCTTTAGTTTTTTTCCTCTGTCAGACTCGTGGTCTGTCATTTGCCTTCACCAAATTTCTTTTCAAAAAGGT
>JAYEIR010000189.1:24487-38901 GCA_034660135.1 Thermodesulfobacteriota bacterium | reverse complement strand
AGATCCTCAGTTAAACCGTGGGCTGTTGTTTCCTGAGTGCCTGGCACTACCAATGTGAATTCTCCTCTGATCCTGCTACGCTTTAGATGCTCCAATACGACGCTGACAGACCCTCTTTTTGCCTCTTCGAATACCTTAGTCATCTCTCTCTGCATCACTATTTGGCGATCGCCGAGAATTTCTCTCAGATCTATAAGCATAGCCCTGACACGGTGTGGGGACTCAAAGAAAATCATTGTCCTCGGCTCAGAAACCAATTTGCTGAGTTCGTTTTTTCTCTTCCCTGGCCTGTTGGACAAAAACCCCATAAAAACGAACTTATCCGTTGGGAACCCTGAAACGGAAAGAGCCGCGATGGGAGCGGATGGCCCTGGCACCGGAGTTGCTTTTATGCCGTCATTCGCGGCCATGCTAACGAGATATGCCCCAGGGTCGGAAATACCCGGGGTGCCGGCATCGGTAACAAGCGCTATATCTAATCCTGACTTCAACCTCTTGATCAGCTCAGGTCCTTTGACCTTCTCATTATGCTGATGGTAACCGATGACCAATGTTTTTATTCCATAATTCCGACAGAGTCCCCTGGTATGGGCCACATTTTCAGCTGCAATTATATGCACCGTTTTGAGGATTCTTAAGGCCCTCAGGGTAATATCTTCCAAATTCCCGATGGGAGTAGATACCACATAAAGCGTCCCGCAATCTTGATTTTGGATCTCGCCATCACTTGTGTTTGGGGTCTTCATCTTGCAATCCGGTGAACACCAATTGATATTCCTATCACATATTGCAGGACCAACAAAACCCGATCCCATGCACAAAGCCATGGAAGTATCTAATACGGTATAAGACTCAAGGAAGAGAAGAATGTTATACAGTCCCCCTCCGAAAGCTACTCAGTAGGCCAGATCAAAGGCATTTTTGATCACTTCAATCTGCGCTTTTCCCCCTTCCAGACTGATAGCTACTACGTCAAACCTTGCCTTGATATCAGAGCAGTTATTGGCCTTCATATAAGCTAATGCGACCTTGGAGATCTGTCGCCTTTTTTTTGCATTCACAGCCTCTTTTGCATAAGCGGTGGTCTTGCCCTTCCTGGTCTTGATTTCTATAAACACCAGCGTGTCGGCATCCCTTGCGATGAGGTCTATTTCTCCAAGAGGGCAGCGATAGTTGCGGACGATATTTTTATACCCGAGGTGTTTGACTTTCTTGAGGGCAAGATCTTCTCCCAGTTTTCCGAGTTCAAGCCTTTCTCTTGTCAAATGTCAAGACCTCTGTAAAGCAATTCTAATTAGAATTGCTGACCCCTCTAAAGCTTATTCTGTGAAGGGGGGATTTGCCATATTGCCTTAACGCGGCCAAATGCCGGGGAGTTCCGTAGCCTTTATTTTGGTCGAAACCAAACATGGGATACATCTCATGATAGGAGCGCATTATTCTGTCCCTATAGACCTTAGCCAGTACAGAGGCGGCCGAGATGCTCCGGCTAACCTGGTCACCCTTTTTCAGGCACCACTGGGGAACTTGCAGGGGAACTTCATGGATACCATCAACAAGAAGGAATTCCGTCTGTGTATTAAGAGCTATAACCGCTTGCCTCATTGCCTCGAGGGAAGCCTTTAAGATGTTGAATTCATCAATATATTTATGTGAGACAACACCTATGCCCGTGGCTACGGACTGGCGAAGGATGACAGGGAAGGCGTTCTCCCTGGCCTTTTCAGTCATCTTTTTTGAGTCCTGTATTCCGGCTAATTGCTCACCTTCGGAAACAATTACGGCAGCCGCAACCACCGGACCGGCCAAGGGGCCTCGTCCTGCCTCATCGACACCGGCAATCAACCTGTAGCCGGCCTTGCGGGCCAGGTCCTCAAAAAAAAACGGGTCGCACATGGGGACGCTGGAATTCTCGGGAAAAAGGGGCAATTTTTTATTTGAAATTGGCAACTGAATGCAACACAAAAACTTTCTTGTTAAAATCTTTTTTCCTTGATTCGGGCTGCCTTTCCTCTCAGCTTCCGCAGGTAATAGAGCCGTGCCCTCCTTACCTTGCCCCTCGTAACGATTTCAACTTTATCGATAAGTGGGGAGTGAAAAGGAAAAATCCTTTCCACGCCAATGCCGTAAGAGACCTTTCTGACCGTAAAGGAGGCACCGGTGTTGCCCTTTCTTTTCCTGATGACCACCCCTTGAAATACCTGAATTCGTTCTTTTTCGCCTTCCCTTATTGTTGCATGGACTTTTACCGTATCACCCGGCCTAAAGTCAGGGATATCTCCACGCATCTGTTCTTTTTCGAGTGTTTCTAAGACATTCATGATCTCCTCCTCATCACCGTGCAGGTTCTCCTCCGGCCAAACGGTCCAAAATAATGGCGGCCGCGGCCCTCACAGAGAGGTGATTGTAGTTCGTTTTGCCTGAAATGGGGTCCAGGACATAGTCTGCCCGGTCAATAATGCACTTATCCAGACCCCATGCTGTTCCGAATAATAAAATAATAACTCTGCCGTCTTGAATAATCTCTCTTGCCCTTTGGTAAGAGATGGATCTGTCTTTTTGCTTTGAGGCATCTGTTGCGATCAGTAAAGGTGTTTTTCCCTCGATTTCTGTCGTTTTATGGATAGCTTGTTCCAAGGATGGAACAACCGCAACCAGCTCAAAGGCCTCCTTTCTATCACTATTATATCCGGCACCAAAGCCATTGGTCCAGTGTCTCCGGATCCTCTCTGCAAGGACCTGCTGGTCAGCGAGCGGCGTGATAACGAAAAATGTCCTGACATTATAAGTTCTCGCCACCCTGGCTATATCATGGAGGTCAAATGTGCTTATGGCAGAGGCAATCCTCTCGTTGTTCTTGTTGTAAACAGGGTAATGAACAAGCCCGATATACAGACACATGGAGTTAAGGTGCCTCACTGGATCGCTAAGATTCGTCCTTCAACCTGGCCAAGATTTCCCTGTCCTCATGGGTCAAATCTGCTTTTTGCAGCAAATCGGGTCTCCTCTCAAGGGTTCTCTTCAAGGACTCTGATCTTCGCCACAAACGAATTTTTTCATGGTTTCCTGATAACAGAACCGGCGGGACCTCCTTGTCGTTGAAGACCCTTGGCCTGGTATATTGAGGATATTCGAGCAGCCCGTCTTCAAAAGAATCTTCGAGATTGGACCTTTCGCCCCCCAAAGCCCCGGGGATCAACCGGGTTACGGCATCCATGACCACCATGGCGCCAAGTTCTCCCCCGCTCAAGACATAATCGCCAATGGATAGCTCTGTATCTATACAGGACATCCTTATTCTCTCATCCACACCTTCATAGCGGCCACATACCAGAATGAGCTGGTCCAACCCGGACAGTTCCCAGGCAAAGGCCTGATTAAAGGTCTTGCCCTGCGGGCTGAGAAGAACGGTCAGGCTCCGGACATCCGGCCTCTCAACAGATTCAAGCGCCCGATAAATGGGGTCCGGTTTCATTACCATGCCGTCTCCGCCCCCGTATGGCCTGTCATCCGTAGTTTTATGAGACCCATTGGCAAAATCACGGATATTTACGATTTTGACGTTAACTATCCTGTTTTTTATGGCCCTTCCCTGGACACCTTCTTTTAAATAAGAAGAAAACATCTCCGGGAATATAGTGAGGATCTCAAACCTCATTTAAATCCAACAGCCCCTCAATGGCTGAGATAATCATTTTTCCGTTTTCAAGGTCAATATCTTTAACGACGTCATAAGTGGCAGGGATAAGGGTTTCCTTTGTCTCCTTTTTAACCACATAGACATCATTGCATCCTGTGGGTATGATTTGAGAAATCGAACCCAAGTGCTCACCGGTATCCAGGTAGACTTCAAGCCCCAAAAGCTCGAACCAGAAGAATTCGCCTTCTTCACGCGTCAGGTCTTCTTTGCTTATAAAGATATCGGCATCCCTTAATTTTTCAGTATCATGTATAGACTCTAAGCCCTCCAATTTCATCAAAAAAATATTCTTGTGAGGTCTTACGGAGCTGACCACATATTTATGGGTTTCACCTGAAACGGATCGGATGTAGAGGGTGCCGGCATCCATAAAGGAGTTCTCAGACCTTGCGTAGGACCTGATGCGAAGCAGGCCCCCCAGGCCGTGAGGCCTTATTACCTTCCCTACGAGTAGCAAATTTCCACTTGAAATCCGGCTATAAATTATTCGAGAATCTCCAGGACGGATCGTTTATGTATCTTGGTAGAGGCTGCACTTAGAATCGTTCTCATGGCCCTCGCAGTGCGCCCTTGTTTGCCTATGACTTTTCCAAGATCGTCCTTGGCGACCTTCAGTTCAATGACAGATGTCTGCTCCCCCTCTATTTCTGTGACGGCTACTTCCTCTGGTTTATCCACTAGTGCTTTCGCGATATATGCAATCAGATCTTTCATCTCGATTCACCTCCGTCTTTGATTTCACCTCTACGCCACTTCAGTTCGCTGTCGATGGAGATTTTGGAAATCCTTGTTTTCTCAATAGGGCTCCAGCGGATTCTGAAACAAGTGCCCCTTTTTCCAGCCAGTGCTTAACCTTGTCTTCGTGAATCTTTATAATGGCCGGATCTTTCATGGGATCGTAATAGCCTAATATCTCTATAAATTTCCCGTCGCGAGGTGCCTCGGAATCGGCCGCGACAAGACGATAGAACGGCTTTTTCTTGGCACCCATCCTTGCTAATCTGATTCTAACTGCCATTTGTTTGTATCACCCCCTCTAAAGCATTTTATATTGTTGACTTGCCGATCACGTACATTCTCAGCCAAAAAGTGATTCCATATTTGCAAAACCCTTTTTGCTGAAACGTTCCATCATTTTCTTTGTTTGAGCAAAGTTTTTTAGTAGACGATTTACATCCTGCACCGTGGTCCCACTTCCCCTTGCGATTCTCCGCCTTCTGCTGCCGTTAATCATCTTATAGGTCTGTCTCTCGGCCTTGGTCATGGAGTTTATGATGGCCTCCACCTTGACCAGTTCATTTTCGTCGGGTGTAAGCTGCTTTAGCTTCTTATGCTGACCTATTCCAGGCAGCATGTTCACTATTTGTTCAAGAGATCCCAGCTTCTTCATCTGTTTCAACTGTGCATGAAAATCTCCCAGATCAAATTTGTTTTTCCTCAGTTTTTTCTCTAAGGTACTGGCTTCTTTTTCATCGAATTCTTCCTGGGCCTTTTCAATCAAGGAAACCACATCTCCCATACCCAGGATTCGGGAGGCTATCCTGTCCGGGTGAAAAGGCTCTAAGTCTTCAATCTTTTCTCCCACTCCAATAAACTTGATAGGCTTATTAGTGACTGCCCTGATAGAAAGCGCTGCTCCACCCCTGGCGTCACCTTCCATCTTGGACAGAATGACGCCGGTGATATCCAATGTCTCATTAAAATGCTTTGCCACATTTACTGCATCCTGACCGGTCATAGCATCGCAGACCAGGAGGATTTCAGTGGGATTGATTTTCTTTCTGATGGCTACCAACTCAGCCATCATAGGCTCATCAATATGGAGACGCCCGGCCGTATCCATAATAAGGACATCCGCACCTTCTCTTCCGGCCTTTGACAAGGCATCTAAGCAGATCCGCTCCGGCCTGTGAGCAGGATCGGTTGTATATACAGGTATATCAATTTGTGCCCCCAGTTTTGTCAACTGGTCAATAGCGGCCGGCCTGTAAATATCCGCCGGCACAAGATAAGGGTGTCTTCCCTGTTTGCGCAGATAACTGGCCAGCTTTGCGGCCGTTGTGGTCTTGCCCGAACCCTGAAGCCCTACCAGCATCAAAGAGTGAGGTGTCCTGCCTACAAGTCTAAGCCCCTCGTTGGTTTCACCCATCAGGCGTGCCAGCTCTTGATTTACGATTTTGATGAGCTGCTGGCCTGGAGTTAAACTACGAAGGACTTCCTGGCCTACGGCCCGGTTGCGGATGTCCTCCACTACATTCTTTACAACTTTGTAGTTGACATCTGCCTCCAGCAGGGCTAAACGCACTTCTTTCAGGGCTTCCTGTATATTCGTATCGCTTAGCCTGCCGCGGCCGGTCAATTTTTTAAATGTGCTGTTCAGTTTTTCGGTTAAACTCTCAAACATTGATGCAGTCCTTGTAAAATACAATCAATCAGTATAATTCAATAAACAAGATACTGTCAACAGAAATCGATCTTGCTATATCGCACCTTAAATTTTATTATGAACCCTACCATACCCCACTTGTTTTTTCAGCAAAATAGTGTCCAAGCTGTAACTGCTTGAAATCGGGAGATTGCTTGCTTGTTGCACTCCTTGTAATTACAGGGGAATAGATTTTTTTCGAGGCCATGATTTTTGATGTTGCCAAGAAAGAGCATAAATCTTAGTATTCCGATATCGTAACCGCTCACGGGTTCAAAGGTTACCCGATATCAAAGTGAACAGAAGTTCACAGCTCAATAATTAGCGGCATACGAGACCTTTTTTTAAACGCTAATTATTTAGCTGTTACGACAAAAGTTACTCCAATGAGCAATACCAAAGGAAATCGGGGGATAATTTCCCCTGTCAAAGGGAAAAAAGATCCCCGTGTCGGGCCTGATGTGCTGATGGTGATGATCCGTTCCGAGCTTATGTATATGGTACAACTTGCCGGGGCGCAAGAAGTGTCTTTTTCTGAAATGAACCTGTATCGCTTATATCAGACTATGGATGTGACAGGGCCCCTGCTCACCCTGTGCGGCCCGTTCCTTGGGGCACCCCATGCGGTTATCGGCATGGAGAAACTGATTGTTCTGGGCGCAAAGAGGATCTGGGTACTGGGTTGGTGTGGTTCTTTACATCATGATTTGCGAATCGGCGATATTGTGATTCCCACATCCGCAGTATCTGAGGAGGGGACGTCTGCTCACTATCCAATCCCTGGCCGGGGTATTGAACCGGATGCAGACCTCGGTAGCCTCCTGGAAAAGGCACTTAAGGAACAGGACTTGTCATTTTGCAAGGGAACTGTGTGGACTACAGATGCCGTCTACCGCGAAACCCGGGATAAGGTAAAGAAATACCAGGATCAAGGAATATTGGCAGTGGAGATGGAGATTTCCGCCCTCATGACCTTGGCAATCTACCGGTCAGTTCAAATGGCAGGACTGTTTGTAGTCTCAGATGAGCTTTCCGGCCTTGAATGGAGGCATGGTTTTTCCTATCCCTTATTAAAAAAGACTACACGAGCGGCAGGCGAAGTACTATTGTCTCTTGCCGGTTATTTGAGCAAGACACTCAACCACTGATATAGAAATGGAACAAGTCATTAAAGATATTGAAGATATTAGAAAAAAGATCAGGTTTCATGACCATCGTTATTATGTGCTTGATGATCCTGTGATAGCCGATGCCGAATATGACAGATTGTTTCAAGGGTTACTTGCTTTGGAAGGTCTGCACCCGGAACTGGTCACACCTGATTCCCCTACCCAGCGTGTAGGCGCAAGGCCAAAAGAGACATTTTTGGAGGTCGAGCACAGGTTGCCTATGCTTAGCCTCGCGAATGGGTTTAAAGATCAGGATATCAGGGATTTTGGCGCAAGAGTCGTGAGATTCTTGGGAGATAGCCCTGCTTTTGAATACACGGTTGAGCCGAAGTACGATGGCTTGGCAGTTGAGTTAGTCTTTGAAAAAGGGGTGTTTGTGAAGGCCTCAACGAGGGGAGACGGCTATGTGGGGGAAGATGTTACCGGCAATGTAAGGACTATACCGGCCGTGCCGTTGGCCCTTATTGAAACAAAACAAGGGGTACCGGTGCCCGACCTCCTGGAGGTGAGGGGAGAGGTATATATAGAGAAAGAGCCCTTTGAGGCACTAAACCGGAATAGAGTGCAAATGAGCCTTCCGGCCTTTGCGAACCCCAGGAATGCAGCAGCAGGTTCCTTAAGACAACTCGACCCTGCTGTTACTTCAAAGAGGCCATTGAATATCTTCTGTTACGGCATTGGGGAGGCGATAGGTCCGGAGTTCGATACATATCATGAATTGATGATCTGCCTTAAGGAATGGGGGCTCCGAGTCAACAGCAAACATCTAAATGTGTATCATACCATAGATGAGATTATAGAATACTGTCATGGTCTCGAGGAGAAAAGATTCCGGTTTCCCTATGAAATCGATGGGGCAGTGATTAAGATAAACCAGTTGAAGTTGCAGGCCAGGCTTGGGCAGAAATCGAGGAGCCCGAGATGGGCCCTTGCCTACAAATTCAGTCCTACCCAGGAGACTTCAAGGATTGTGAAAATCGATGTTCAGGTGGGGCGTACCGGGGCCCTTACACCTGTAGCCCACCTTGAACCAGTTGAGATCGGTGGCGTTGTCGTGAAACGGGCAACCCTGCATAATCAAGAGGAAATTCAAAAAAAAGACATCCGGGAATTAGATACGGTTATTGTGCAAAGGGCAGGAGATGTTATACCGGCGGTGGTCAAGAGCATCAAATCAAAGAGGACCGGTCAAGAGAAAAGGTTTGCCATGCCTGCCCATTGCCCTGTTTGTGGTTCAAAGGTCGTAAGAAAGGAAGGGGAGATCGTGCTGAGATGTCCCAACCCCGATTGCCCTGCCCAGGTCAAGGGATCCTTGAGGCATTTTGTTTCAAGGGGGGCCATGAATATTGACGGGCTTGGAGATAAGATAGTTTCTCAAATGATTGAAAAAGGAATGATACATGAAGAAGCGGATATTTACACATTAACCCTTGATGACCTTGTCAAGCTCGATAAAATTGAAGAGAAGTCGGCAAAAAATCTTATGATGTCAATCAAAGCAAGTAAAAAAACCTCTCTTGGAAAATTTATCTATGCACTTGGTATCAGACATGTCGGCGAGCATATCGCTGAACTCATTTCAAGGCATTTTGGGATTCTTGACCGTATTCAAAAGGCCAGGATCGAAGAATTAGAATACAATAAAAGCGAAGGTACGGGCGTAAAGGGGATCGGAAAGGAGATTGCCAAAAGTATTGTTTCGTATTTTGAAGACGAGGCCAACAAAGAAAACATCAGGAGATTGATTGGCGCTGGTGTCTGTTTTGAAGAAATTTCAAGGCCATCTCCCTCCCCTGTGTCTGGAAAGACCTTTGTCATAACCGGATCGCTCAGTTCCATGAAACGCGCGGAATGTAAAGAGATGATCCTCAGAAGAGGGGGCAGGCTCGCCTCCTCTGTGAGTCATAGTACAGATTATGTTGTTGTTGGGGAATCACCGGGCGAAAAATTGGAAAAAGCCAGATCATTGGGAATTCCTTTGCTTGAAGAGAAGGACTTTTTCACGTTATTAGAGAGATCGTCAAATAGTTGAGTCGTTGAGTTGGAAGCTAACCATGTTAAATCAGCATATTGAGCCGATACGTCTGTACTAAGGCAGTAAGCCGTGGCAAGAAGCTGGACAGAAGAGGCTTATGAGTAATATAAGAGTCCATGTTATAATCAAAGGTCGTGTTCAAGGCGTATGGTTCAGGGATTCCACCCGCAGGGAAGCCATTGCCCTCGGTGTTACAGGCTGGGTCAAAAATCTGCCCGGTAGCGCAGTGGAAGTAGTTGCTGAAGGACCCGAAGGCCGGGTTGAAAAGCTGGTTTCGTGGTGCCACAAAGGACCGGATACAGCTAAGGTCTCCCATGTTGAAAAGACTCGAGAGAAGTGGAAAGGTGAATTTGATAGTTTTAATATTGTGTTTTGATGCACAAGTGCCTTTGACCTGAAGTTGCAAAAGCAGTCTTTTTCAGGCGAAAGGTTACAAGAAATCACATTTCAAGGTCAGAGGGTGAAGATGATTATTCGTATAACAGAAGGTAATCCCATGCGCAGAAGACGTTTTGCCGGATTGTTTTTTCTCGTCATATTGCTTGTCTTGATAGTAGTTCCGGGTTGCAGTACCACCAAGAGTCTGGTTCAAAAGATAATGCCCGGGAAGACTCCCCATCTTAAGAAGAGGGTCGTTGTCCTGCCATTTGTTGACTATGCTGGATTGGGGCAGGAAAGCAGTGCACAAATTACCTCAGACTTTGTTGATTTACTTAAGGAATCGCCGCATCTGTTGACTTCCGATTCCACCAGCGCCCCCTCTTTGTTTCGGGATGTCAGGTTATCTGAATTTGGTCTGATTGCTGAACCTGAACTCATTAAAAAGGCCGGCGAGTCGGGGATAAATGCCATTATCACCGGTGTGATCAACCCTATTGAGACCAGCACCAAAAAGACAGGCATCATACCTTTCCGTAAGCTCAGCAAGATTTATGAAATTTCAATGTTTGTGAACGTTTTGGACACGAGCATCGGGACCCTGTTGTCAACCAATCTGTCGTCAGGAGATGATTCTGTCCCTCTCGAGGAAATCCAAGGTCAGGATGAAAAAGACTTTGCTGAACAGGCCTTAAGGAACGTCATGTCGAAGATCCTGGAACGTCAGGCAGAATCGGTTATTGAGGAATTGTTGAAGGAGCCATGGACTGGCAAAATCGTTGCTGCAGACAACAGTACCTTGACAATAAATGCTGCCGAGGCAGTTGGTGTTCAGGCCGGTGACCGCTTTGAGGTCTTCGAGACGGACATGACGATTATGTCCAGCAACGGCAGTTCTTATCAGGTCTTGGGGAAAAAGATAGGAGATCTTAAAGTGACGGCTGTCATGGAAAGACATTCTCTGGCAGCGCCGGTGAAAGAAGGGCCGTTCATGCCCGGCCAGATCATAAGGTTTAAGCCTTAGGGCTTGCGCAAGCACTTAGTTGACCATCTCCCTGGCTCGGGCTACAGCATGTGGTGTGATCTGCTTTCCACCCAGGAGACGTGCGATTTCCTGCACCCTGGCTTCAGGCTTCAGCTCCGTAATACTCGTTTGTGTACGTTCACCCACGATCTCTTTCTTGACCAGGAAATGGTTCTTGCCCTGGCAGGCAATCTGCGGCAAGTGAGTAATGCAGAGTATTTGATGATAATCAGCCAAAGAGAGCAGTTTTTCTCCTACAATCTCTGCAGTGGCGCCGCTGATACCGGAATCCACCTCGTCAAAGATAACTGTCTCTATGGAGGCGGTCCTTGCCAGAATCGTTTTCAGGGCCAGCATTATCCTGGAAAGTTCGCCTCCTGAGGCTGTCCTGGAAAGCGGCCTTAATTCTTCGCCGACATTCGGGCAAATCATGAACTGGATGCGATCGGAACCATCAGGTCCTATGTCTTCAATTGTGTGCTTTTTCTGTCCCGTGTTGTCCTGGGCCAAGGCCTCAAATTCTACGGAAAATATGGTGTTCTTCATATAAAGTTGATGGAGTTCTTTTTCAACTGCCGTTTCCAGAATTTTAGCCGCCTGTTTTCTCTTTTCTGATAGTGAAGATGCCATTTCCATGATCCTGGTTTCCAGGTCGCGTTGTTTGTCTATCAAAAGCGCCAGATTTCTCTTTTTTTCTTCCACATCATAGATCGAGGAGGACATCCTGTCCTTGAATTTGAGTACGTCTTCGAGAGAGGGGCCGTATTTTCGCTTGAGCCTGTTCAATAACTCAAGCCTTTCTAATACTTCTTCCAACCTGTGGGGATCAATATTGATGTTCTGTTGAAAATCCCTGAGTGCAAGGGAGGTGTCTTCCAACCTTAGTTCGATTTCAGTAAGGGAGTCCCTTATGGGGTCAAGCCGGCTGTCTATTTCTGCCCCCTTATCTATTCTCTTTTTGCATTGAGACATAGAAGAAAGAATGGATTCATTTTTCTCGTAAAGGATTTGATACCCTTCTGTGACCGCAACCATAAGGTCTTCCGCATGCTGGAGTCGCCTTTTCTCATCAGAGAGAATATTATCCTCATCCGGATTCAATGCTGCGTTTTCGATCTCCTGAATTTGAAACCGGCTCAAGTCCTGTTTATCCGCTATTTCGTCGATTTTCTTTTCTAACTTGTCGATCCTTTGCTTCAATGATTGATATCCGGCAAAAATCTCCCCAAGCTCAAGGCGTTCGTCCGAGAGCCCGCTGAAATCGTCCAATACATAAAGATGATTCTCCGGCCTGAGCAAGGCCTGGTGCTCATGCTGGCCGGATATGCTAATCAATATGGCGCCCAAACGGGACAGCATTTGCAGGGTGGCCATTTGGCCGTTGATAAGTACCCTGTTTCTGCCTTCACGGGAAATGGTCCTTTTTATCAACAATTCGCCTTCAAACGGAAACCCAAATTCGGATAGTGTTTCAGACAGCATAATGTTTTCGGAAAAACCAAAAAGAGCCTCTATTCTGGCCTCATCACATCCGGTCCGGATGAGATCTGCCGCTGCCCTTCCCCCTAAGAGCAAGTTCATGGCATTTATTATGATTGATTTTCCGGCGCCAGTCTCTCCTGAGAGGATATTGAGCTCGGGCCTGAGACTAATTTCAAGCTGTTTAATAATGGCAAAATTGACGATGTTTAGATGAATAAGCATGGACTATCAAACCTGTTCCCACGTGACTCTCAGGACCTCCTGGTAGGTGGTCTTACCTTCCAGTAGTTTCTTGACAGCATTTTGGCGGAGGCTTATCATGCCGGCTTTTTTGGCCTGGACACGCAGGGACTCCTGGTCAGCCTCTGCTGTGGTGAACTTCTTTAAAGGTCCTGTAAAGGGGAGCACTTCAAAAATACCGATCCTGCCCCGATAACCCGTGCCCCTGCATCTGGCGCAGCCTTTGCCCTGAAACAGTTCGATTTTTTCCTCCTCACCGAGATCGATGCCTAAGGCCATCAAGTCTTTGCTGTTCATCTCAAGCGGCGCCTTGCAGTAAGGGCATATCTTCTTCATTAGACGCTGAGCCATCACTCCTATCAATGTAGCCCGGATCAGGTAAGCGGGTATGCCAAGGTCCAAGAGACGTATAATGGCTGAAGGGGCATCATTTGTATGCAGGGTGGACAGGACGAGATGCCCGGTCAATGCAGCCTGAATGGCATTCTCTGCGGTTTCAAGGTCTCTCATTTCACCTATCATGATGATGTCCGGGTCCTGCCTGAGGATGTTTCTCAAAACAGATCCAAAGGTAATACCCAAGACAGGCTGGACCGCAATCTGATTAAATGCTTCGTGCACCATCTCGATGGGATCTTCGACTGTCGTAATATTGATTCCAGGCGTTGACAGGTACCTAAGGCTTGAATAAAGAGTAGTAGATTTCCCACTCCCGGTGGGACCGCAAACCAGGACAATTCCGTGCGGCATATTAATAAATTGCTGGTACCGGATCAAATCTTCCGGGCTAAGCCCGAGTTTTTCAAGGTCCTGAAAAAGAACATCCGGGTCCATGATCCTCATAACTATTTTTTCACCAAAGGCCACAGGAATTGTTGACACCCTTATCTCTGCCTCGGTTCCTCCCCTGTCGGTTTTTATCCGTCCGTCCTGAGGTCTTCTTTTTTCTGCCATATCCATACGCGAGAGATTTTTTATGCGGCTTACAATAGCGGAGTGGACATTTTTGGGCAGTTGGTAGACAGTATGCAAGAGCCCATCGATTCGCATTCTGACCTCGCTGACACTCCTCTTTGGCTCTATGTGGACATCGCTTGCTCTCTGGTCGAACGCATAGCCAAGGATGTGATTAACTGCATTGACTATATGCTGATCATCAGACGGAACCTGTCCGTCTGGTTGCAAGCGCACATACTGCTCTAAATTGCCTAAGTCAACGGAAGGCCCGGCAAATTGGTGCTCGGCTGCGGAGATTGAAAGCTTAAAGCCGAAGAATTCGTCAATCAGCTTAATGATATCGGTTTTTGAGCTGACCACAGGCTTGACTTTCATATGGCTTGCGCGGCCGATATCTTCCATTATGTCTACATTAAAGGGGTTGGGCGTAGCCACGGCGAGACATCCGTCAATAACGCCTATGGGAAGTACTAAATGTTTCATTGCAAATGAATGACTGATGGTGCCTGTCACAAGGTTGAGGTCCAATTTCAAGGGATCAATTTTCTTGTATGGAAATCCCCATTCTTTGGCAAGGACCTCGTAAACCGTCTCCTCATCGAGTGCCTTGTCAGGATTGTCTGCTCTTCCTAAATCCAAAGCGACCATTACATCGATGATCGTTATTGGGCTCGGTACTCTGGTCTTTGAAGAATGGGATGCCTGCATTGCGCGGAGTCTTTCCAGGTCTTTTTGGAGATCCCCTTTCCTCCTTAATATCTCCTTCTTCTGTTCGGGAGATATTAATCTGTTTTTTACCAGGATCCGGCAGACTGTTTCAGGGGAAAATGGATTATCCCTTTTCTCAGGCATTTTACAACAATATCACGTAAAAGGTTTTGAAGAAGTAAATCTGTTTAACGCTAAAAATGACTCTACCATCTTTGCCGCGGCGATTAAAGGCCTTTTTGGTTCAGGACACAGAACAGCGCCCTATCATTTATTGGTTGATAGTTGTATATTAA
>JAYEIR010000189.1:5781-24387 GCA_034660135.1 Thermodesulfobacteriota bacterium | reverse complement strand
TTTGAAGAAGTAAATCTGTTTAACGCTAAAAATGACTCTACCATCTTTGCCGCGGCGATTAAAGGCCTTTTTGGTTCAGGACACAGAACAGCGCCCTATCATTTATTGGTTGATAGTTGTATATTAACCATTCGGTTTGTCGTGTCAGCAATTCAAATTATGGCTTTTGCCGTTGGGGGGTGATCGGCATCCTTCAGTCTACAGCCTTTAGACTATCCACCTGAGAGGATTTTACCACCTCTTTATTCACAAAAGGAGAGAAAATGGACATCTCAATGTCAAGAGATGAAGTCCTTGGTTTTGCCAGTTTGATTTGCGGTGTAGGGCTTTTCAGCACGGTTGAGATCTCGTCCAAGGCCATAGGTGCGAGGGTGGACCCCGTTGTTCTCACGTTTATCCGTTTCTTTCTGACGGGGATTGTATTGATGGCGCTTTCCGTTCCTATTCTGCGGCTGAGATTGGAACCGCTTGGATTGCGGGATTATGGAATTTTCTGCCTGAACGGTTTTATTGGCATCACTTTATCAATCACTATTTTTCATATTGCCGTTCTCGTCTTCGAAAAAGCTGCATCTTGCGCGGTTGTTTTCAGCGCAAATCCTGTATTTGTTGTTATCATAGCAAGGTTCGTGAATAATGAGGCGTGGAATCTCCGCAAGTGGGTCGGTGTGCTTACGGGAGCCATGGGCGTCTCTTGCTTTGCGTGGGAGTCCGGACAACTGACCATAAGTTCTCTGCATGGATTGGGGTTGATGCTTCTCTCTGCATTCCTTTTCGCCTTGAGCGTATGTATTACAAAGCGTGTGATAGCCAATTATGGCGCTATAGTTCTCATGGGCTTTTCAGCGCTATTCGGCAGTCTCTTTCTTTTGCCCCTGGTTTTTGTCCGACTGTTCTGTGAAGGTCTCGGCGGGCTCGCTGAAACCTGGGTATTGGTGCTTTATGTCTCCCTCGTGGGGACGGCCCTGGCTTATGGCTTCTATTACTTCGGCTTGTTGAATACATCTGCGTACAAAGGTTCCATGACCTTTTTTCTTAAGCCTGTCCTTGCATCCTTGCTGGCAGCCATGATATTGCACGAGACAATAAATGCCTATATGGTGGTGGGTACCACCCTGATTCTTTCCGGGCTGTTTGTGTCTGTTATGAAACCACGAAAGCCTTTAGGGCTCAGTCCTGAACAATCCGTTCCGGGTGGCAGTAACAGTTGAATCTGTTCCTACTGCAGAACCCCACAATAGAGACACCTGTGCGCTTGCCTATGTCCTCGGAGGAAACCAGGACCTTGCCTTTAACTGCATGAATGACGGGATTTTGACATTCGACTTGACGGAGTGCTTAAAAATTTGATAAAAATTTGATATGAATTTGCTTGATTTATTCATAATTGTTGCGATGATTTTTTTTGTTGTACGCGGCATATTCCGTGGATTCTTCAAAGAGATAGGATCAATAGCGGGAGTAATCTTAGGTATCTGGATCGGTTGCCTTTACCAACCGCAGATAACTGCCTATCTTGGTGCATATTTTCCGTCCTGGAAGTTACTTCCTATTCTCAGTTTTGCAGCAGTCTTCTTTGTAGTTTTTGTTTTGTGCAACCTCGGGGGTTGGGGGCTTAGAATAATATTCAAAAAGGCGTTTCTTGGTTGGGCCGACAGGATCTTAGGCGCGGGCCTGGCCATATTGAAGGGAATAATTATAACATATCTTGTCATCGTTCTGCTCACATTTTTTGTCCCTTCAAAGACACCTTTTATCGCCGGATCAAGGCTCGCCCCATTGATCATATCATCCTATCAGTCCATAGTCAGCCTTATTTCCCCGGATTACTATGATAACTGGAAAAGAAAATTTTCAGGCAGGGGATAAGGGATGGACGAGATTATTTCAGTAAAGATCAACGTAACTCAGCCTAAACAATCTGAGCCGTTACAGATCAACGATGATATGGGCACACATGGATTCGGATAAACTGTCAAAAGCCATTATATCTCTCGTTGACTTGGTCGCGCTACTTCGAGGTCCTGGTGGCTGTCCCTGGGATGCCAGGCAAACGGATTCCACCGTAAAAACATACCTCCTTGAAGAAGCCTACGAGGTCCTTGACGCCATTTCCAGATCATCCGCCCCGGAAGTATGCTCAGAATTGGGTGATCTCCTGTTTCAAATTCTTTTCCTGGCCCAGCTTGCAGCCGAGAGAAAGGAGTTTGATTTTGTTGATGTTGTGGAAACGGTTACAGAGAAAATGATCCGCAGGCATCCCCATGTGTTTGGTGAAACAAAGGTGGATAACGCAGAGGATGTGGCCCTCAATTGGACAAAGATAAAGGAGGCTGAGAAAGGTCCTTCGAATAATAGGCTTTCATCTTTGCAAAGCGTTCCGGTGAACCTGCCGGCTCTTCTCAGGGCCCACAGGCTGGGTGAAAGGGCGTCCAGCATCGGTTTAAGCCGGCCGGAACCAGGTGAAAGCTGGAATATTGTCCAGGAGAATTACGACAAGCTGAGATTTGCAATTGACAGGGCAGAGAAAAAACAGTTTGGCGAAGCAATAGGAAATATCCTTTTTAGTCTTGTTGACTTGTCGAGAAACTGGGGATTCAATGCTGAACAGCTATTGATGCATGCCAATCAAAGATTCCTGAAACGTTTTGAAGAAACGGACCCGAAAAAAGAAGCTTCCCCGTAGAATCTTGAGATGGGGCTGGACAATACTCCTCGTCCTTTTTACACTGAGCCTGCTTCAGGTGTCCTTGTTGAGGGTCATTAACCCGCCCTTCACGGCCACAATGGCCTGGGACTGGATTCGTAACAGAAGCACACGCAGAGTTTTTGTGCTGCAAGAATCATGGAAACCGCTTCAAGATATCTCGCCTCACATTCGGAAGGCTGTCCTGGCCGGTGAAGATCAGCGTTTTCTTTCACACCATGGTTTCGACTTTAGTGAAATGAACCAGGCTATCAAGGATATAGTTCTAAAAAAGGGCTGTAGGGGAGCAAGCACCATTACCATGCAGACGGCCAGGACAGTTTTTCTCTGGCCCGAGAGGAGCTGGTTGAGGAAGTCGGCTGAGGCTTACTATACTGTGTTGATTGAAATATTCTGGAGCAAGGAAAGGGTTTTGGAAATTTATCTCAACACAGTGGACTGGGGGCCGAGTGTAGTGGGGGTTGAAGCAGCCTCAAGGAGGTATTTCCATGCCTCGTGCTGCTGCATTTCACGTTCTCAGGCAGCATCTCTCGCAGCAATCCTTCCAAGTCCCCACAAGTGGTCTCCTATTAGCCCGGGGGCCAAGGTCTTTAGAAGGCAAAAGAGGATTCTGAAAGACATGGAGAGAATGCCCCTGCTATCTTAACTGCGTCTGGAGATAAGATGATCAGATTCCTTTGGTTGAATGCATTTATTGCCGTTTTTACCATGATTGTTTGTCTATGGGTACTGGTGCTCTCGCTTTTTGACAGGAACGGGAGAAAAATACACTTTTACCTTGGAGCCCCGTGGGCACGTATGATCCTCTGGGTCTGCGGCATAAAGGTGAGGATCAGCGGACAGGAAAATGTGGACCCAGGGGTTCCGCGTATCTATATGACAAATCACCAGAGCTATTTTGATATCTTTGCATTGCTTGCTTGTCTCCCAGTGGATTTTAAATTTATCGTAAAGCAAGAGCTTATGCGGATCCCTCTCTTTGGGCCTTCCATGAGAAAAGCAGGCTATATCGGGATAGAAAGGAAAGACCCGAGAAAGGCTGTTGAGAGCATAAAAAAGGCAGCAGAAAAGATAAAACAAGGTGCATCTGTAGTGATTTTTCCTGAAGGAACCCGGAGCATCGATGGAAGGCTTCGGGAGTTCAAAAGAGGTGGGTTTAGCCTTTCTCTTAAGTCAGGATGCAATATCGTACCGGTGACTATTAGCAATAGTTATCGCATAGCTCCCAAGGGCAGCCTTAGAATTAACAGGGGGTCTATTGATATGGCTATCGGCGAGCCGATCCAGATTAAGGGGTATAGCAAAAAAAATATTGCCGAACTGATGGATCGAGTAAAAGATGCCATGCTGCGCCAGATGGGCGGGAATAATGCCGATCAGACCGCTGATCATGTGCCCGAACAGGCAGGTGATGTGTAAATACAATTTTTGTTGATGGACGACGATGTTCGAGATTTATTTTAAGAGATACTGGATAGCAATCATTTTGATTGTGACTTTGACCTGGGTTGTCCCTGCCAGGGTCAGTGCTTATGTTATGCCGGTTGACCAGTTGCTTGGGTTGATGGCGGACAATTTTTCAAATCTTAAGTCTCTCGTTATTACCCAGACCGTTCATTTGATGAACCAGGGGGACCACAACACGGAGATTGTCCTGAAGGAAAAGCTCTGGTTGAAATCCCCAGGATTTTACGGTTTGCAGTTGATTGGACAGACAGGTGGGCAGGGCGCAATTGATGAGAAATATGCGGCTGGTATTCATACGAGATTGTATGCCTTTGGGGTAAAGAAATCATTGAATGCTATCGTATCCTCAGTGTGGAAGTCAAGGTGCCCATCAAATTCTCGCCATTAAAGATCATTGAACAAAGGCCCCATGTATATCCTCAGGATCTTAAAAATGGGAAGGATGTCCGGGAAGAAGAGCGCCTCAAAGAGATCATCAGGCTGTTGGAAGACAAATATCAATAAACGCTGTCCTGCAGGTATAAACAATTGAATGATCAACCCGAGACCTGTCTGAGAGTAGCTGTATCAGTAGGCGTCAAGGAAACTTTCTTTTATATAGTGACAAAGGATCTTGTGCCTGCGGCCTGCGTTGGGGCTCGTGTCCTGGTGCCCTTCAGGAACCGAAAGTTACCCGGTTATATATTGGAGAAGGTTACCGGAAACAATAAGCAGGGCCTGAAACACCTATTGGAAGTCCTTGATCCTGAACCGCTTTTTCACGGGCAACTTGTGCCTTTTTTTGAATGGATGGCCCGGTACTACAATCATCCCATAGGCAGGGTTATTCAGTCGGCCTTGCCAGGGGGGCTGAATGCCAGTTTCTTTAAGACGGCCTTTTTGACGGAAAAAGGATCTGGAATTTTGAGGTCTGGGGGGGGTGGGCCCGAAGAAAGGAAGACCCTTGTTTGGATAAGAGATCACCCGCATAAGAGGCTTCCCTGGCCAGTCCGGAATGTGTACGGACTGGAAAAAAAGGGATGGCTAAAGGTGCAAGAGCACACAAAAAAAGGGCGCACAGGTGCCCTGATGCGTAAGTTTGTGAGACCAAAAGAGGGTGTCGAGCTTGAGGCTGTCATTGAGGAACACAGTGCGTCACTAAGGGCCAAGAACGAAGTTGAATTTCTGAAAACGGTCTTTGGTTCTGATGCCACTCCATTAAGCAGGCTGGCAGAGGATTTTGCCAATGGTGCTTACCTTGCAAACAAATGGGTAAATAAAGGTGTGTTGGAAGGTTACAAAGGGCCTGTTTATAGAGATCCTACAGGGGATATTATTTTTCAGTCTCCTATACCGGATAAACTTAATGAGCACCAAAGCCACGTCCTGAGTCATATCAGGAAATGTCTTGACAGAAAGACTTTTTCTTCCTGTTTGCTTTATGGTGTGACCGGCAGTGGCAAGACAGAGGTCTATTACCGGGCAGCAGAGCATACAATCGGCAACGGCAGGCAGGCCATTCTGATCGTTCCTGAAATAGCCCTTGCCATGTATGTGGAGGGTTTTTTCAGGTCTCGCCTCGGAGACCGGATCGCCATTTATCACAGCGGACTAAGCCAGGGTGAGCGGTATGATCAGTGGATGAGGATGGCGAGGGGCGAGGCGGACCTTGTCATTGGCGCCCGTTCCGCCCTGTTTGCACCCTTACCGAGGCTGGGCCTGGTTATCGTGGATGAAGAGCATGATTCCGCATATAAGCAGGAAACCAACCCACGCTACCAGGCGAGGGACGCCGCCGTGGTCAGGGCCAAGATGGAAAACGCAGTAGTGATCCTGGGCTCTGGAACGCCTTCTGTTCAGTCGTTTCATAACAGCATCACCGGAAGATACGATATGCTTGTGATGCCGGACCGTGTTGAAGAACGGGATCTGCCGGATGTGGAAATAGTGGATATGAAAGCCCTCGCAGATGACCGGCCCAAAAACGAGATAATCAGCCCGACGCTCAGAGATGCACTTGGGCGGAATCTTATGGAAGGAAACCAGACCCTTCTTTTCTTAAACCGCAGGGGCTTTCATCGTCTGTATCTCTGCAGGTTGTGTGGTCAATCTATACGTTGCCCTAACTGCGACGTTGCGCTTACATATCATCTCAAGGAGGATCGTCTGGTTTGCCATTACTGTGGATTTTATTCTGAAACATATATCAAATGTCCTTCCTGCGGGAAAAACGGCTTGAGGGCCTACGGATTTGGCACTGAAAAACTTGAGCAAGAGCTCAGGACTCTCTTTCCTGATGCGCATATTGCGAGGATGGACACAGACACAACCCGCAAAAAGGGGCAGATATCCAGGATATTGAGGAGTTTTGGTGACCGTGAAATAGATATACTTGTAGGCACGCAGATGATTACGAAAGGCTATGATTTTCCGAATGTTACCATGGTGGGGGTTGTTGCGGCTGATCTCTCGCTTGGATTTCCTGATTTCAGAGCCGGGGAACGTACGTTTCAAATCTTGTCACAGGTTATCGGAAGGGCTGGAAGGGGAGACAAGAAAGGCAGGGTGGTTATCCAGGCCTTCAACCCTGATCACTATGCGATTAGAACAGCAATGGCACATGATTACCGGTTATTCTTCGAAAAAGAGATCCAACTCAGACAGCAGTTGGGATATCCGCCGTTTTCCCATCTCGTAAGCCTGAGGCTTCTCGGGAATAATAAGATAAGGACGGCAGATGTTGCTCGTGATTTGACATTACGGATTAAAGGCATTTTGAGCAGTTGGCCCAAAAGGGGCAAAGAAATTCAGGTGTTGGGGCCGGTTGAGGCCACGGTCTCCAGAATAAAAGGAAAATACCGGTGGCAAATCCTCATCAAGAGTGTGAGGGTTTCACTGTTGCAGTATTTCTTGAATGAGGTGGAGAGGCTTTCAAAACAGGTGCTTAGGTCGAGTGGAGTCAGTCTTATGTCGGACGTGGATCCATATCAGATGAACTGAACGAGCGTTATAGGGAATCGTTATGCGTTTTAGTCTTAGAGTAGCAGCAAAGATAGTGAGTTTCATGATTATTGTTTTTTCTTGTGCCGGATGTACTGGAAACGATATCTCTTCCGGCCCATTGGCCC
This sequence comes from Thermodesulfobacteriota bacterium, assembly GCA_034660135.1. Classification (GTDB taxonomy): domain Bacteria; phylum Desulfobacterota; class DSM-4660; order Desulfatiglandales; family Desulfatiglandaceae; genus JAYEIR01. Next base: position 17,106 of record JAYEIR010000189.1, on the reverse strand, counting down.
CGAATTTTTCACTCACAGACTTATCAGGCCGTATGATATCACTAAAGCAAAACCTTGGACGTGTTGTGCTTTTGGACTTCTGGGCGACCTGGTGTGGACCGTGCAGGATGACTATTCCGGAATTGATCAAGGTGAGTGAAAGATATGAACGAAATGATGTTATAGTTCTTGGGGTTTCCCTTGATGATCCGCGGACGGTGACGAATCAACAACTTCTAACATTTAAGGAAAGATCCAGCATTAACTACCCTGTCTTACGCTATAACAGAAAAGTAATTCAGGATTATTTTGGCAATGAACCTATATCAATACCCGCCATGTTTATCATCGATAGGGAGGGAAGAATCAGAGACAAAATCGTGGGTTTTAAGTCTGGTGTCATTGAGCAAGCTTTAGATAGGCTATTAAAATGATTGTTGATTTTCACTCTCACGTTTTCCCCGCCATTTTCAGAGAGGAAAGGCAGTCCCTCTTTGCAGATGAACCTGACTTTGAACGGCTTTATGGCGCACCACATGCAAGACTTGCCGGTGTCAAGCAGCTCCTGAGGGACATGGATGAAGAGGAGGTCCACAAGTCTGTGATATTTGGGTTTCCCTGGGAAAAGGCAGACCTTTATCGCAGACACAATGATTATATTATCGAGTCGGTTAATGCTTATCCTGAGCGCTTAATCGGTTTCTGTTGCTTTTCTCCTCTATCACGTGAAGGGCCACGAGAGGCAGAGAGATGTCTCAGGTCAGGGCTTTCAGGCGTTGGAGAATTGGCTGTTTACGGCTCTGGGATAACGACTGAAATAACAGGAGCTTTGAAGGATGTTATGGCCCTGGGTCTCGAGTTTGATGTGCCCTTGCTGATCCACACGAATGAACCGGTTGGGGCTGAGTATCCTGGAAAATCGCCCATGAGCCTTTCTCAGATCTATCGTTTTCTCAAGGCCTTCCCGTTGAACCGGATTGTTCTGGCTCATTGGGGGGGTGGGCTTTTCTTTTATGCCCTCTTGAAAAAAGAAGCAAGGGGTGTCCTCCGGAATGTCTGGTTTGATACGGCGGCCTCTCCTTATACCTATGCCCCTGATGTTTACCGGATAGCCGGTGAGATAATCGGGTTTGAGAAGATTTTATTTGGAAGCGATTATCCGCTTCTAAATCCGCAACGATACTTCGAAGAAATGGAATCAGCGGACCTCTCTCCGGGGTCCATTAGACAGATAACGGGATTGAACGCGACCCAATTGTTGAAATTATCACCTTGAGGGTCATCTCCAAAAGAGTTGGTAGGATTCAAGGATTCAAGGGGTCGGGGGATCAAGTGAAATACTTGAGAATTATAAAGAGTTAGAAGTCTGGCATAAGTCATACAAACTCTGTCTATAAATTGTAACTGGTGGATAGGCTGTCCCGACGAGTCGGGATTAGGAAAAGCGGGAATACTGCGAATTTTGCAAAGCACTCGGCCCCTTGAATCCTTGAATCCTCGAACCCTTAATATTACATCAACTAATCGGGAGAAGAACCCATCTTGAGAACTCAGAGGAGAAGTCGGCATGGAAGAACCGGTAATATTGAAAAAGATAGACGGTATTGCTATAATGACCTTGAATCGTCCGAGACAATACAACTCTTTTGGCATAGAATTACTTGATTCAATGGCCGGGATGCTTACCACATTGGCATTGGATCCGGAAATTGTGGGGGTGATAATCACTGGAGAGGGCAAGGCATTTTGTACGGGAGGTGATTTGAGATGGATAAGGGACTATGGTGAGAATTACGCCGCAGCCTTTCACGAGCTGGCTGCACCATTCCACCAGGCCATTTTGGAGATACGCCATATGCCAAAGCCTGTTGTGGGCGCTATCAACGGGGTAGCTGCGGGTGGAGGATTTTCCCTGGCTCTGGCGTGTGATTTCAGAATCATGGAGACATCTGCAGTTCTCAGGCAGGCATATAGTTCGAGTGGCCTAAGCATTGACGGTGGTGGTACCTTTACCCTCCCCCGGCTGGTTGGGCTGGCTAAGTCCCTCGAAATTGCCGCCTTTGATCGGCCAATAAACTCTGATAAGGCCTATTCCTTGGGGCTTGTGACAGAGGTGGTGGAGGATGGGCAGAGTGTGAAGAAAGCGATTCAAATGATCGGTGATATGAGAGGGAGATCGCGAAGTTCTTTTGCAGCCTTAAAAAAATTGATTACCGATTCATTTGACACGACGCTTGAGGTCCAATTAGAAAAGGAACGGGAACTGCTGAGCTGGTGCGGGGATCACCCGAATGGTCGCGAGGGAATAGCTGCCTTTCTCGAGAAGAGAGAACCACATTTTAACAGACAGAGAGGAGGGAAAAAGTGAAACAGCTAAAAGCTAAGGATATTATGACAAGAGAAGTCATAGAAGCGAAAGAAGATTGGCCCGTAGACCGATTGGCTGAATTTTTGATTGAAAATTCTGTTTCAGGAACTCCTGTTACGTCCGAAGAAGGGAAGCTGGTTGGCGTGGTATCCTTAACCGACATTGTCAGATATGACACGGTACCCGTAAAAAATGTAGAGCCGCATTCGCCCCATGAGTACTATCTTCATGCCATGGAACGTGATTATACTCCTGCAGAAATCACATCATTTCACATGGAGGGTGAATCAATGATTATGGTTAGAGATATCATGACACCCATGATCTTTAGTGTGGATGAAGAAACGACGGTACACCAGGTAGCAAGTACAATGATCAGGGGCCATATACACCGTGTATTTGTAACTCGCACGGGCAAGGTCGTCGGCATCATTGCGGCATTAGATATCCTGAAGACTGTTCTTTAGAGAGGGACGTAATAAAAAGTCAAATACCACTTCTCTCTTGTATCATGACTTGACACGATCATGCTGCTCAGTGTCCACTTTATTGCCTCCCTAAAGCTCCTATTATGGCCTTCACCGCAGTCTCGATAGTCATAGATCCTGTGTTAATCACGAGATCGTAATTGACGGGGTTTGCAATATCTGCATGAAAGTGCTTTCTAACAAAGGCCTTACGATCCGATTCTGTCCTGCGGATCCGGCGCCTTGCATCTTTAAATGAAATGCTGTATTTGCGGGCCACATTGTTGATTCGCTTTTCCAGGGGGCTCACAATCCGCACCCTAAAGCTCTCTCCCGGAGGAATTATAAAATTTGCCCCCCTCCCGAGTAAAACGGCACCACCGTGTTCTCCAATGGTACCTATAACCTTCATGAGGTGCTCAAGATATTCGTCCGGCCAGAGGTGTCTTTCACTAACGGCAGTGGATATCCAATTGTCCAAAATTGAAGCCCTTTTTTCATCCATGGTTTCGAGCAGACTGGTACTTATGTCGGCACTGTCGGCCATGTGCTGAATTATCTTACGGTGGAAGATCTCCATATCCAGTTTATTGGCAACACCCTCGGCTACCAAGCGTCCCTGGCTTCCAGGCTCTCTCGCGACTGTAATAACAGGCAGCCGATCTTTAAACTTACTTTGCTCCGCACGGTCCGTTTCCCATTTTTGTACCTGCTCTTGTATGATTTGATCGATAGAACGGGTTTTGGTAGCCATGATTCCTCCTCACTTTGATTTATTTTATCTTAGAAAACCACGTCCTGTGGGCGTGGTCAGAGACATTGACTCTGCCCTATTTGGTAGTCAATAGAAATGCCTAAAATGATCTAAAATGCTTAGATTTGGGGTGCTCATTCTTTTTTGCCTATGGATATGCGGCTTTCGCAAGAATGGCAACATCGTCTAAATCCAATAAGATAGAGTCCATACCTCAGTTGGCTGCTTTTCTTTTGACGCTACTCTACGAGTAATATCAACTGTGTAAAGTGATATGTCGAGGCTTTTCCATGCTGATGCTGCATGTAGGGGTCACCTAAGTCAAGTGGATACCCTCATACATTTTAGGCATTTCACTTTTAGGCACTTGTGAATGCACGCAGGAGTAAGCCTCCTTCCAGGGGGCAAATCAAGGCCACGTCCTCTCGGCGTGGATTCTTTATATTTGTTTCTTGTCCATCACTGAGTAACTGCTCCAGGGATACTCTGCCAAGCGGGCGATGATGCCATCCCTTAAAGGATTGCGATAAATATAGCAGGAAAGCCTCATCAAATACGCATCGTTTTGAACCATGCTCTCCCCATGAGGACAAATCTATAAGAAATGCAGGTCAGCAATTTTATTCACTATGCAAGATGTGACACCAGATTCCCAGATTCCCATTAACTTCCAAAATTATCATGCGTCCGCCAGGACCTCGTACATGTCTTCCCGTTCACTCGAAGTAGTTGGCGCCTCATCCATTGAACCTGGTGAAACAGGCGGAACCGTCCCCTCCCCGGTATTGGCTTTTGCACTTAGGTCGCCTGCAGGTACAGTGAGTTCATCTTCTATGGGGAAGGCATCGAATCGACTGTGCAAGTAATCAATATCAAAAAAATGGAATTCCCTGTCAAGAAGAAAGTACCTGTCGCAGTTTGGCATATCGAAATATTTCTCGATGAGTTCTCTGAATATATTCCGATCAAATTTGACATAAGTACGGGTCGGCCGGCTCGAGGCCTCGATTAGCCTGTCCCCTGTCACGATGATGCATATCTCGTCTTTATCGACACGCGGCCTCTCTTGATCTCCGTAGACAAATTCTTTCACGGAAGATGCCATTTTGGAGATTATGTTCCAGCTCATTTTGGTGTGGGCGTCGATGTAACACCTTGAAACCGGCCTGGAGCCAAAGACTTTACGGAACTTGATGCAAGAGCAATCGAGGAATTTATCTAAGAGGCCTTCTGTTTCTTTTGAATAATCGAGGACCTTGAGCACAATAGAACTCACATCCCTTGTTGCCTCAGACAAAATACGGTCCAGCCTGTTGATATGATCCTTGGGCAGATCCTTTGTTTTTCTTATTAGGGTGGTCCCTATTAGAAGCCCGTCGATGCCGCTGCAGAGAAATGTCATGACCGCGTCGTACATCGACCTCACTATGGGCTGGCCGTTGATATTGAAAGATGTGTTGAGGACAACCGGTATCCCGCTTATCTTATGATATTCCTTTATTATTGAATGGAAGAGAGGGTTCTGCTTACGGCTGACTGTCTGGAGCCTGGCAGTCCCATCCACATGAGTTATCCCCTCTATCCCTGTTGTCATCCCGGGCAGGACCCCGTATATTACAGTCATAAAGGGCTCGGGTCTGTCAAAATCAAAGTAGTTGCCCGCCTCTTCCTCCAAGACCGTGGGAGCAAACGGTCTCCAGGGTTCCCTGTATTTGATTAGACGGTTGGTTCTGTCACGTGCGTCAATGGTCGGGGCAGCCAATATGGATCGGTTCCCGAGCGCCCTCGGACCGGTTTCCTGCCTCCCCTGAAAAAGAGACATAATCTGATTGCTGTGAAGGAGCCGGGCTATCTCTTGAACCGAGACATTTTCATCTTCGATATAGATCGGGAGATCATACTCATTGATCAGACGGTCCAGTTCTTTCCGGGGGGAGATTTCTTCATATCCGAGGTAGACATTTTGTGCAGGCCTATTCGAAACAGCCAACCGGCTGCCGCTGGTTTTCGCGGCCGAGGCAAGGGCCGCGCCGAGAGCGATTCCCCTGTCGGAGGCAAGCGGCTGGACAAAGAGGTTTTCGCAAATCCCGGACTTCAAAATATGATAATTAAGCCGGCTGTTCATGGCAACACCGCCCGAAAGACATAAGTTTTTGAACGGCCGGGCTTCCTTGACCCTCTGCAGTTTCTCAATAATGATCTCTTCAAGCAGGGCCTGAATACTGGCAGCCACATCAGCCTGGTATTGATTGAATCCTCTTACAGGTCTCGTCTGTGGAGGACCTAAAGCCTTTGCCATTTCACCTCTCATCCCCAAGAGGGAGCCATTGGGCCACCTGTAGTCAGTGCCATCCGTATCCAATAATTTGCGGATGCGCTCTTTGTAAACAGGGGTACCGTAGCTCGCCAGGCCCATAATCTTTCCGCAATGCTGGGACGTATTATCGCTCCGGTAACCGAGCCACTCAGTAAAATACTGGTAAAGGATGCCTGATGAAAAATCCCTTGTAAGCTCATTAGAAATTCGTGAGACAGAACTGGCTTCACCCATATAAAAGGAGGTTGATTCTGATTCACCAGTTCCGTCTGCTACAAGTATGGCAGAGTGGTCGTAACCGGAAGAGAAAAAAGCCCCCTCAGCATGGCAGTCGTGATGACCCACGAAACGAACCTTATCCCAACTGACTTTGCGGGACAGATAACTCAGGACCTCGGCAGAGCGCACCTTTTGGAATCCAACGAATTTCTTGAGGAAATCCACCTCCCCTTCGTGAGGATTGAAGCCGAATGTTATTGTCCTGAAATGCTTGAATTTGAGCTTGATCATTTCCTTGAGGGAGAAATAGGGGTTGAAGTAGGTCATCTTCTCCCCATTGAAGCGCTCTTCCTCAAAGACCCACAATATGTTTAAGTTTTCATCTACAACGGCCAATCCCGTGTCGTGGCCCATGTAAATTCCAAGATGGTATTCCACCATTGACAGCAGATCCTCCGGTTGTCACTTGTTATTTGTCACTGGTTAGCGGGCATTCGTGGTTCGTGATTAGAAGTAAAAGCATTTAAGGAGGCAGGCCAAAATCCGCAATTCAAAATCGTGCCTGAACGAACTTTTCGTTCAGGCACTACCTAACCAGACCTTCCAATTTTGATAGAATTTGTTCAACCCTTGATGAAAATGGTCCATAAGTTGGACCTGATTCTCTTGTGGCCAACAGCAGTTCTCTTTTTAGCTTAAACAGCTGCAATATTTCTTCAGGAGAATATCCCTCAACCCTGAGCAGTTTATAGATCTCTTCCACGTAGGCCTGCCCATCTGTGAAGCTCTTGTCGATCATGTCGGCCATGTAGGACATAAGGTGAGATGCCTCCACAGCGTCCATTGTGTTGTGGCTCCAGGCCAGCCCAAGACCCTGCAGGCCGAACTCTTCTCTGAGTTGATGCACGATCGTATTTCCGCTGTAATAAAAAAGATACGCATGGTAGTAGGGAAGGCCACTCTCGTTAATGAGGTCAATAGTTTCAGAAAATGTTTCCCGTGTTTCGCCTGGATAACCTATAATAAAACTTCCTCTACCGTAGATCCCGTTGTCATTAAGCATCCTGATCGCATCAAGTGTCTGCTTCCGTTTAAGCCTTTTATCCATATTGTCCAGGATAGTCTGGCTTCCTGATTCAAGACCCATGTCAACAAATTCACATCCCGACAGCTTCATCAGGTTCACCAGCTCGGGAGTCAGGGCACTGGCACGGGCAAAAGAAGACCAGGTGAAATCGAATCCTTCCCTGATCATCATTTCCAGCACCGATTTGAGCCTTTCCTTCCTCGCGGTGAAATTGTCGTCCGTGAAACGTATGTGTTTTACAAATCCCAGGTCCTGTATCGTGCGGAGCTCTTTCTTGATCGCGTCCATTGACTTGTATTCAACCCGTGGAAACAACCAGTGGTAGGTACAGAAGCGGCACCTGTAATAACAGCCGCGACTGCTGTTTACCGGCAGGGTCTTACGCAGATATCCTTTAGGAATCTTGTCCCAGGCAATGGCCGTCCGGTCCATATCCCCATCTTCTATTTGACGCCGGGTAAAGACCATCTTGCCATTCCTGTCAAAAAGAGCCAGGTTGTGTATCTTGCTTATATCGTCTCCTCTCCTTAAGGCATGAAGGAGTTTCATCAGGGTTTGCTCCCCCTGGGATTCTATGACAAAGGCATCTACATTACCGTAAAAGCCGGACAAAAAGGTCAGTGCCTGGCGTGAAAGATTTTCTCCCGCCTCAAGGACTTTTTTGACCAGCATGCCCCCGGCGATTACAGGGGTCTCAGGTGCATACTGCTTGATCTGAAGAGCAATCTCCTTGATATCATTCATGAAGATAAAGTTAGAGGAAATGCAAACTGCAAGAGGGGCTTGTTCCAGGAAATCCTGCAGGTTAGCCACAGCGTAGTTTTGAATGACAACAGGCGCAAATCCCTGTTCAAGGAGATATTGATACAAATAGATACCGTTCAAGGTGACACTGTTTGCAAGAGAATAATATTGTGTCACATTGTCAGGTGTCAGATCCACTACGTGGCGCTTATTTTTTGCGAAATTCATCAGGTCAAGAAGGTCCAGGTACCGGCCATCGAGAAATAGCTGGGCCTTAATGATGTTTTGGTGCACACCCTTTTGAATGGCCGCAAGATCAATTCCAGGGAACCGTGCCGACTGCCGCTCAGCCCTGTTTTCTGCGCTCATCATCTTCCGCTTGAGATGAGAATCGTTGTTCAGCGGATGGTTTTGAGCAATAATAATAACTTTGGGATGTTTCATATGAAATGCACAGTGCCTGTGGGATGAATAATTTCACTGGATTAACTTCTCAATAAAGCCCGTTATGTTAGGGAATAATACGGTCATTGTCAACGCACAAACAAAACAGGCAGCAATTCTATTTTGGATTTTGGATTTTGGATTAATGGAATCAATCCCAACTCAGTAAAACCTCATGATTGATGTTATGTTCCTTTTCATTTCGAGGTTTTCGTTCAGAGACTAAGTTAGAATTGCCGGTCTGACACTCTGGGCTGGCAGGGCCTGCTGTTTTCTGGTATGTATGGATGCTGTCATGAAAAATCCATCAGCCAGCTTCTTTTTTAAGAAACCTCATCAGATCCCTTTATCTGACCTCGATCAAATTCAAAAGCTGATTCAGGAGGGAGGAGCAGTGGGTACTGCCCATATAATAGAAAATCTCCAAAATGCATTTCTTATCGGCTATGCCATGGACCAGGATCAAGTCATTGGGACCATCGTCTTGAAACATCCCAAAGAACACTACAGGAAAGAAATTGAAGCAGCAACGGGATTAGACCTTAGTGGTTTTATCGAGAGGGGTTACACATCGGTAGATCCGGATTACAGGGGTCAGAATATAGCAGACATGCTAATAAAAGGCCTCACTGAAAGATCAAAAGACCAAAAAATCTATACGACCATCAGGATGGACAATATCCATGCCCTGAAGTTGACATACAAGAATGAAATGGTTCTCGCTGCGACATATATTTATCATAGAACAGGTAATAAAGTGGGCGTATTTATAAATCACGGAAGTCAAGCTGGTTGATGAATGGAATCAGGTTGCATCTAACGTAATAGCTCAATAATTAGCGGCACACTGACAGGGATAGATACTAATGTCGTTTATAGCAGGCATTATAGGCCTTGGCGGGCCTCTTGCAAAACCAAAGCGAGCGCAATTCTTAGATGCCTTTGCCCTGATGAAGAAGGAATTGCCATGGCCTGCAGATGTGGTTGAGAGCAATAGATCCATCCTTGTTCAGGCGGGCTTTCCACACCTGTGGCAGGGCCGCAAGCTATTGTCGGACCCAAGATTTGACGCCGCAGTATCCGGCATACAATGGCGGAAGACAGCCTATTCCGGATCATCATTATCCTACCTGGCCCATAAGCTAACATCCCGGACATACGAGATGGAAGACTATTTTGACTATTTTGCATGTGCCGTCCTGGACAAGGAAAAAGACTTCTTTGTCCTGACTACGGATCCGGTGGGCATCTGCCCCCTGCTGTATACCCTGAGCGACCAATACATAGTGTTCTCTAATCACCAGACATTCTTTAGTGACTTGTTCGGGCATGATCCCGGCATCAACTGGCAGGCGGTTTTTGAATATCTGTTGGTGGGACATAATATCGGGGACAAGACACTGCAGAAAAACGTAAGTGTTTTGCCGGCAGGTTGCAGGCTGACCTGCCACGGAAAACACCCGGTTATTACAAGATATGCGAAACCGTTTGCAACCGGCAGGGAGAGAGGAGTAGATTTAAGCCATGCCAGTGATATAATTCACACTCACCTTGAGAGGAAATGTCAGAGTTACTCAGAGCTGAGCAACAAACCGATGGCAGGATTTCTCAGTGGTGGATGGGACAGCAGATTGCTTATTTCCATGTTTGACAACATGGACAATATGGCTATCACTTATACATCACAGCAAAGAACGCGGTTTCAAGATCGTCTGATATCGGAAAAAAAGATAGCAAAGGAAGTAGCCGACCTTATTGGTGTAAGAAACCGGTTCGTGCCGCCTGTCTACCGGGCTTACAAGACCAGAGACAAGCGAGCACGGGTATTGGATTATACCACGTGGTTTCACGATTGGGCATTCCATCTCGCTGAAAAGCTGCCGTATGATGAGTATATGTTCTGCGACGGGCTGCTTGGCGATATTTTATTGAGGGGGCTCTACATCACACCTGATTTTCATGAATGTGTAATAAATAAGGATCGGGATACTGCTATCAGGCTCCTGCATTCACGGTATCTTCGAGGATTTAACATTTACACGAGGGGGATTGAGAAATGGAAGTCCGTAATCCAGCCTCACCTTTTGGAAGACTTTTCCAACAGGCTGATAAAAGACATCACTGAAGAGATATATGACATCCCGGACGAAGACTTCCTTACTGTTTTCCTGCTAAGGAATAGAAGTCGAAGAGGGGTAAGTCCGTTGCCTCGGCTCATTTTCGGAAGCAAAGGGACGGTTGTCTTTCCTTTCTGCGATTATGGTTTCTTGCAAAAAGTCCTTTCCCTTCCAATCGAGTTAAGGCTGAATCAAGCCCTGTACAAGGATCTGCTGGAAAGAACCAGACCAGGTCTTTCAGCTATCCCTTCTACAAACAGCAAAGATCTCAATATATTAAAATTGTACCTTTTTGATTCCATGTCGGAGTTATCCTCCGACAGTCAATTCTTCAGCAAGGCGAGAACAAAGATTACCGAATCACGAAATTATCGGTGGTATAACGACATAATTGAAAACCCGCCATCTGTTTTTATGGACCTGTTAACGACGGAAGTGAAAAATGCTATCAGAAACGGGGACATAAAAAAGCTGAAACCCTTCCGTCTTCTTTTGGACAAGATTTTGATACTCGAGGGTTATCTTTCACCTAAAAAATGCAATTAGCGATTAGCCGTTAGCTGTTTTGCAAGCGCCCGTTAGGAGATAGTCTGTTGGGCATAAAGAAAAAAAAGAGATTTCGGTGCCTGTAAACACGGCCCACTCGATCCCTTTTTTAAACCGCTAATTATTGAGCTGTTACAACTTCTCTAAGTCTGGATTTTTTCATGCAGGTTTCTGATCCTCTGACTCAAGGCCTTACAGATCTCAAGGGCAATGCCCGGGTATTCTCTCACTATTTCTTTGAACTCCTGCTTGTGGAGTACCAGGAAGCTGGATTCCTGCTCCG
>JAYEIR010000189.1:0-5681 GCA_034660135.1 Thermodesulfobacteriota bacterium | reverse complement strand
TTTTCATGCAGGTTTCTGATCCTCTGACTCAAGGCCTTACAGATCTCAAGGGCAATGCCCGGGTATTCTCTCACTATTTCTTTGAACTCCTGCTTGTGGAGTACCAGGAAGCTGGATTCCTGCTCCGTACGGATTGAGGCTGATCTCACGAGATCTTCAAACAGGGCCATCTCACCGAAATAATCCCCTGCACCGGTCCTGTCCAGTTCTACCTCATTGGGCTCTCCCATGCCTTTAATGACAGACACCTCACCTTTGATAATCAAATACATGGTGTCTCCGGACTCACCTTCTCTTATGACAATCTCGCCTGGTGGATAGGCAACCTCTTCAGTCACAGATGCTATTGCCCCAAGTTCACTGACAGAAAGCCCTTCAAATATCTGGATACCTCTGAGATGTAAGATCTTGTCAGTAATGGTGATTTCTGTTTTCATTTTATCCTCCCTTTTGGCGGGACCGCGATCTTGCTGATCGACAACGCGCTGAACCATCTTACGAATGTTGGCATTTTCCGAATCTGCGAGTCCTTGAACAATATGTCTATCCACTCCTTCAAGACCATGTTTGGCAAGCAAATTCAGGGTCAGGACAACCGTTATCCAGTCCGTTTCAGCAAGAAGGCAGGAATAAATAGCTGCCTTGTTGGAATCAAAATAGGGCAGATCAAAGTTCTTTCCGCCTATTTTCAAAGACTCAGAAGCAGGCATACCTTCCAACAGAGGCATCATGATTCCTGACAAAGAATTGTCTAATGAATCATCTAATGCCTCCAGGCTGTTTGATCGCTGACGGGCGTCTGCCGAGAAGATGCCCCTCCAGATAGTCCTCATCCGACCGGAGCGATCTTCTGTGGCCAGGACCCGGAGGATATTTTCCAGTTGGACGTCTTTTTTCTGTGTCAAATGATCTATAAGCAGATCCCTTTCCCTGTTCTCGGGGAAACCACGAAGGCCTTCAGCCTCTGTCAGGCATGTATAACCCATCTCAAGCTGGGAGCGGGCGAATCGAAAGATATCCAGGTCCTTTATTTTCAAGGACTCTAATAAATCGAATATGCCTTCCCGGACTTTGCGTCGCGGGACATTGAGCGATTCAACCAGCAACAGGGCATTCTGGTAAGAAGCAGATTCAAGCTTTTCTTTTGAGAGTTCATGAACCGGATCGGATGAATCACCGAGCAGGCCAACTACTTTTCTTAGGTCGTTATCGTCGCTGATTTCAAACGCCTCCAGGGCTGCAATACGCACGGATTCCAGAGGATGGGAGAGGAACGGAAGTGCTATGGTATTCATTTCTGAGGGACCTAATCGCTGAAGGCCCCTCAAGACATAGGGAATGATTGCACTGGATTCTCCCTTGTCCAGCATCTCTTTTAGCCTCGGAATATATAAGCCATCTCCTGATTCCCCGGCAGCGATTAACCCCGCCTTTTTTTCAGACACCTCATCTGATTCCAACCAGGAATCAATGACAGATCTGTAATCCTGGGGGGCCTGCTGGTAGAGACCACCAATTGCATGGGCCTTGACTTCAGGATTCCGGCTCGTATCAAAGACTTCTTTGCTAAAGTGGAAGGACAGCTCAGCGGGAAGCCGGTTGGCAGCCTTGACAACAGCACTCATAAGCGCAGGATTTTCAAGATCATCAAGTTCTCTGAATACAGAAATGGCCTCTTGACCTGCTTTGGGCGAAAGGAGGGAAAGCAGTTCAATCCTGGTCTTGTCATCATGTCTTTTCAAAACAGACAGTATATGGGCATCCAGATCTTCCACGCCCTGGGCATTCAGCAGATTGGCGTACCACAGGCATTCATCCCCACTGGATGACAGAAAGTCATGGACTAACCGGGACTGGATCTTTTTGTCTCTGAATATCTCGCTAATATCCTTTTCTTCCATGGACTTCAGGTCAATCATGCCCCTGGATACCAGGTCCAGGAGAATTTTCGAGTAACTCCGTTTGAGAAAAAATGTCGAGGCAATCCACCCCCCCACAAAGACCATGGCCACGATGGAAAGAAAACGAGGCGTGAATAGTCCTTCAGAGACCATTACAATACCGGCACCGAGGAGTATGCCGATCCGCACCACGGTGCCCCTCAAAAATGGCCTGATCACAGCGCGGTAAGATACGGGAAACAATCCCATCAGCACTGCCCTGCCAGGGTTGTTCATGGTCGTTCTGATCACATTTGTGGACACCCTTGCATACATGGCCGAAAAAATATCAAAGCGCAACAAGAAGGCGAGGAACGCAAGCATATAGTTAAAGGGATGAAACATGAGTATAACAGGCACCCCCCATCGGCCGTATATCCTGCCGATAAACAGGAGAATAATCAGGCTGACGATATTCATTGAACCCCGGAAATAACCAAAAAAGGTCAGCATTCCGCTTTGAGTGGCAAATTGCTGGTTAACTGTAAAGTTGAACTGGTAATTCAGGATGGGGATGACCACGTTTGGCAGAAATGTCAGAAGTACGAGGATCTTTACCAGGGTAGAGTCCTTCATAATGGGTATGATCTTCTTGAATTCTTCTATGACCGAGGTACGTCTTTTGGCTTTCTTTTCCTTTTTGTCGGAAACCAGCAGGGCGGGAAAGTTCGCTCCCATCCTTTTCACAGCTATCGCGCACAGCGTGGTAGTACAAAGATAGGCGAGCATAAGGTTATCCATGGATATGGCCCTGGCCAAAAATGGAGTCCCAAAACTTCCGATTATCCCTCCAATGACCCCGCCGGCCGTGATAAGTGGAAAGAGGCGTTTGGACTGCCTTGTATTAAACAGATCATTGGCGAGGTTCCAGAAAACGAGCGCGAGCAAGGCCTCATATTGGGCCTTCAACACATACATGACAGGATATATGAAATCAAAACCGAGAGGTATTACAAATCGAAGCGCCGCCACCGTGGTTCCACAAAATATGAGCATGTAAAACAGAAGGCGGGCCCCCGGGAGTCTGGCCATAATTCCCGTCAAGACAGCCATAATAAAGAAAGTGGCTATGGAATTGGCCATCATGACCAGGGGCAGATACTCGACGCCGAATCTTTTCAGGAAGGCCGTTTCTGCAAAATTGTTGAAAAGGATACTTGATGTGCGAATAAAGAACAGGAGGATTACAGCCCAAAAGAACAGCCCAATTTCATCTTCATAGACTTTGAGCCATTTTCCCACCAGTTTGAACATCAGGCCCCCTTGATCTCAATGATTGAGGATGTATCATATATTCTATGGCAAATTATCTCTTGCCACATGGAGTGTCAAGCAGCAATCCACGGCCTATCCGAATCCAAACGTGGACAACTCATTTGCATTTGCAGTATTTTCTGTTCACTGCACCTCTCTGACAAGCCTGAACCCCGTTGTTTGAAATCTGCTTGCTTCGTGGGCATAGGCACGATTGGCAGAGCGGCATGAATAGCCATACTTGAACCAGCTCCCACCTCGACGGACCTTACCCGGTCCCGACTCAGACCCGGCAGGATCTGTCACCGGACCTGGCGAATAAGCCCCATACCAATCCTGGCACCACTCCCAGACATTGCCGTGCATATCGTAAAGGCCCCAGGCATTTGGATGGTAGGACTTTACTGGTGCCGGTCGGTCCACGCCAAGGCCTTTTGATTCTACATATTCCACGCATTTCAGGGATTTCAGTGTGTTGTTGCTGAACATGGCCTTGTCGCATTCAATCGTTTTGCCCCAGGAATAGGCCGTAGAACTGCCTGCCCTGCATGCATATTCCCATTCCGCTTCAGTAGGAAGTCGATATGTCCCCTCGTTAAGGGCATTCAGTTTTATTATGAAGGCCATGCAGTCATGCCAGGAAACCTTCACCATAGGCCTGTTGGCTTCTGCCGTTCGGGAACCAAAGAACTTTCTTCCCATCAGGGCTTCCCATTGTATTACAGTAACCTCAGTGTCCTGCATATAGAACGGCCTGGTGATAGTTACCTTATGCTGAACCTCAGTGTCATGCCGGTAGAGTTCATCCTTTGGGCTGCCCATGATGAATGTACCGGGCTGGATTAAGACGAATTCCATGCCCAGAGAATTCGTAAAGGACTTCTCATAAGCAGAACCTGGAAGGGCAGGAAAGATAGTCAGCAGCAAGAGGACAAAAAGCAGAACGGATAACTTTACTGACCCAGTCTTAATATCGTCCATATCAGCACCCCCTTTTTGTCTCCTAATCATAGCCGAGGCTACGTAAAATTGAATGCTACCAGAAAAGCCCCTGAAACAAAACAAAAAAGTAACCATTCATGGTTTCAAGGTTCAAAGGTTTAAGATTCGGAGATTCAATGTTCACCGAAAACCTGTCTGCTGTAGCTCCGGCACAGACAGGTCTAAATCTTTGATGTTGACAAACTGATTTGTCGAGCTAATATGCTTTTGAGGGCTGAGCAATTAGGAGTATGTATGCCGGTGCCTAACCGGGACATCACCTGAAAAGACATTTTTGCCAACGACAAAATCTATCAGCAACAGCAGATACCTGCCGGCTTACACCCCGTGGTTCTCTGCTTGTTTTTTATAGGCCCTCAAGATTTGAGCCTTTATCCTTATAAACCTGGGAAGTTAAGAATTGTGAAGAACAAAAACCTTTCTCTTTGTGATATGCAGTACCTGCTAAGAGACTCCTCTGCCTTGACCAAGCACGTCATGGCTGTGCTTTATGAAAAGAACCAGGATGAAGGCCTCTTTGAGAGGGGCCTTTTCGACTCGACGACCGCATCTGCCGTGCTGTTCTTGATGGGACATCATTGCGTAAATAAAGGCCTTCCAAGCCAGCCCTGTCTGGTTTTAAATAAAAGATCATCAGAGGTCAGGCAGGCCGGAGACCTTTGCTTCCCGGGAGGAGGAATTGCACATCGTCTGGATACGTTTCTTTCAAGAATTCTGGCGATTCCTCCCTTTCCTCTGGCGTACTGGCCTTACTGGCCTGAGTGGTGCAATCTCCGAAAAGGGGAGTCAAGACGGTTGGCCCTTCTTCTTTCCACCAGTCTCAGGGAAAGCCTTGAGGAAATGCGTCTGAACCCTTTTGGGGTCAAGTTTTTGGGGCCTCTGACGTCACAGAATCTGCTCATGGTTGACCGGGTCATTTACCCCATGGTGGGCTGGATTACCCGTCAAAGGCATTTTCCCCCGAATAGGGAGGTGGATAAGATTGTCTATATCCCTATGCGAGACTTACTTGATCCGGACCGGTATGCCTGCTACCGG
The DNA here is from genome assembly GCA_034660135.1 of Thermodesulfobacteriota bacterium. Taxonomy (GTDB): domain Bacteria; phylum Desulfobacterota; class DSM-4660; order Desulfatiglandales; family Desulfatiglandaceae; genus JAYEIR01. The sequence goes on along the minus strand of JAYEIR010000189.1, from coordinate 447 downwards.
CTCCAAATTGAAACACGCAAAAACGATCAACACGAAGTAATAGTAGAAGATTTCCCCTGTTTTAATCATCAAAATGAGGATGAGGACGAAGTGCTTTGGGGTGCAACCTATCGCATCGTCATGGACTTTTTTGAACTCGTCTTTGGATTCAGCCCCCCGCCTATTGAATCGTTGCCGGTTGTTCATGGATACCTCAATAGAAACTATTTCGATCGCAGGAGATAGGTAAAGGTTTAAGCTGATTAATTGATTTTGCTGCCTGTTTTTTGTTGACGAAGATGAGACGAATTGGTAAAGCTATAAATATATAAATAACATCGAAGTTAAGCAAGAGCCTTTTAGGGACAGGCCGCAGTCGGAATCTTAGGAACGTGGACGAAACAACTTCCGTAAGTAGGCGCTCGGATTTAGTGTGGATTTGTTCGATCCGAAAGCTCAAAACCACAG
>JAYEIR010000188.1:8863-11767 GCA_034660135.1 Thermodesulfobacteriota bacterium | reverse complement strand
CTCTACGGTGTACAGTTCATGATCGTATTTTAATCACAGCAATCAGAATAATGGGCCTTGCTGATTATGCCCGGCCCAAAAACGAAAGGCCCTCTTTCCTGTGTAAACAGGTAAGAGGGCCTTTTTACGTTCCGAAAGAATGAAACTAAGATAAAGGCAAGGGGCAAAGATAAAGGCAAGGGGCAAAGGGGCAAAGGGGCAAAGGCACATAGGGATATAGTCCTTAAGATAATGTTTTTGGGGTTTAGAATATTCGATCCCCGAAGAGATTTTTCCCGTGCGATATCAGGAAACTTGAAATTTGAAACTGGAAACTTGGTAGCCACCTGAATCGTCATATATAGACCAAGTTTCAAATTTCCAGTTTCAAGTATCGGATTCCGACTGCCCCTGTAATTCTTTTTAAAGGAGAATTACACCAACCCCAAAATGTTTTTCTTTAAGCCTATAACAGACAAGGGACAAAGATAAAGGCATAAAGGGATTGTAACCGTTCACGGGGCACTCCGGTCGTCATTGCGAGGAGCGGAGCGACGCTGTTTTGATACTTGTCACAGATATCGAACTTATTTCACTTCGCTTCGCCCGCCTTTCGGCGGGAGAAAAATGGGATAGTGGGTTTTAAGCAACTTTTCTTCAAGATGATACGCTTGCTTTGTCATCTTTTTTCTCATTCGACATTCGATGTTGGACGTTCGATGTTCATTCTTCTTTCTTTCTACTGTCCATCCAGCGCAAAAATAACTTAGCGCTTATGCTGGGGCTCCCATCCCCGCTACTTCAGGTCATATACAACGATCTGGCTGAGTAAGGAGCCAATGAAATAACTCTTTTCTGTCCCGGATATGGACGCGACCACAAGTTCAGGCAATCCGTCATTATCCACATCACATATCTCGTAGCCGACCACGGCTCCGGGTAATTTCTGGGATGTCCATTGAGTTGACAGGTCGACCCCATCCCAGGTCATAAAGTGCACCTTGCCGCTCGTGAACCATCTCATACTTTCGGTTATTCGGTTGGTAGCGGATTTGTTCTGGCAAATGACCAGTTCCTTGTTGCCATCGTCATTTATGTCGGTAAAGTATATTGGAGAGGGGATAAACACACGTTTACCCTGTGCACCTTCATCAACGTAGACTTCATGTCTCTTGTCCAGCATAAAGGCCAGGGTGCCGCCGAAGTACTCGTCACTCCGCCAGATTCGTTCCTCATTGTTGTTGTACACACGTAATCGATCGTATTCATCTAACAGAATAGTGTCCTGTTTTCCCTTTGCGTTTAGATCTGTTACAGCAAAGTTAAACACATTGGCATATCTCGGGAGTTTCAGATGTTCGGTCGATTCATACCCGTCGCCAGCTTGTTTCAGCAGGCATATGTCGCCTGTATAGGTCCCGTCCGTCACCCTCTTCTGTCCAATCAGGACTTTTCCCTTTGTCGGCAGATCCACTACCCGGAAAAGCCAGTACTGACCGTGTGAAATCCTCTTGAACCGGCTTCCATCCCACTCCAGGACGAGTGACGAGACATTGGCCGCACTCAAGTTGCTCACGTATATCTCTGCAACACCGTTTCCATCCAGGTCCGCAACACTCACATAGATATACTCAGGGGACCAACTGCCTTTAATGGTCTTAAAATTAACGAATGTGTCGCCCGTCCACTTATAAATATAGACCGTGTTGTGGTCAATAAAGACCAGTTCGTTCTGCCCGTCGCCATCCACGTCCCCCACATCCATACCAATAATTCCAAGCTTGAATCTCTGCACATGACCGGCCTTGGCAGGACCTTTTGACTCGCCCTTCATGCTCACCAATGGCCCTGCCTCTTCTCTCCGGTCTTGCTTCATAACATGGACCGGCGCTCTATATGCCCTGCCCATAATCTTGTTATTGATGTCCTGGGCAAACTGGTTGATGGTTGGGATAACCGCATCCATGCCTTTTGACTCGTCAAAGGCGGTGACCAGTTCCTCTGACTTTGCGACGTCTAATATGACTGCGTCCATGCTCACGCTGTCACCAAAGACAGTCAGGCTCCCCAGGATGACGTAGTCTGCCCCTAATGCCCTGCCCATTTCAACGGCCTTCTCTTTATTAACGGCAGGCCCGAGTTTCCTTACCATCTTCTTGACTTTTCCCTTTTCTATGATCACGACCTCGTCCTTGAAGGCCAGCCTGGAGCTGAGCATATCCATGATGCCTTCCTGAAGGAAGGTGAGATCACGGTCGGCATTCATGTTAAAAGGGAGGATAGCGACCTTTTTTGGGCCTTCGGCCAGAGATGTCGTAATTTGTAAGAAGATAAGAATGAGAGAGATGGAAATCAAAAATATACTGTTTTGTTTTCTTGTCATGTCTTTTTTCCCGTATTTTTCCTGAGAGGTTAGTGTCTTCCCCGGGGATGTTTGAAACCCCTTGTCTTATAGACGAGAGTTGTTCAGTTGATGAAATCTGTAGATCAAGCACAATTCTATATTATCTCATAACTTTACAATTACATCAATAGATTTAAAAATCTCTTACAACTCTTTTGCAATCTGTTGAAATAATTGTAAAATAATCCTTTTTGTCTCCTCTAACTTCCCCGGGTCAGGCCGTTTCCCGGATGGGGTCATATATAGATCCTGATTGATCTCGACCTGCAATGCAAACTTTCCTTCACGAACAAGGCGTTGGCCATAACAGGTTGTAATAAAGCCCCCTGCATACGGATGATTTATGGAAACGGAAAACCCCGATTGCTCAAATGCCTCTTTGACCAAGTTAAGTATTTCCAACGGGCAGGTCGTATGACCAAGGACCGGCAACGGGTTTCCGTTATTATCCCCGTTATTTCCCAATATTATATCCTTCCTTTTTCCCCCGGGGTCGGGTGCTTCGGCCGGGCCCACACCAT
>JAYEIR010000188.1:0-8763 GCA_034660135.1 Thermodesulfobacteriota bacterium | reverse complement strand
ATTTCCAACGGGCAGGTCGTATGACCAAGGACCGGCAACGGGTTTCCGTTATTATCCCCGTTATTTCCCAATATTATATCCTTCCTTTTTCCCCCGGGGTCGGGTGCTTCGGCCGGGCCCACACCATTGAGAGAATGACAGTCAAACAAGCCCTTAATATCCGTCATGTCCAGGGCCTTGTTCAGACGTTTATGAAAGGGGAAGTAATATCTCTCGAGCCTTTTCTTTACCTCTATTTCAGATGGAACACAACCCGGATTATAGATATGACGCCCATGATAATCCACATGGGCAACCACACCCTTATTTCCTTTCTGAAGGAAGTCCCTGTTCAGATCCACCAAAAGACGGCTGTACTCAGCCTTTATGATAAACTTGGCCGGGAGGGAGCCGAAAATCTCTTTTGTGCCGAGATCTGTGGATTCTTTCACCTCCGCATTGCTGAGGGTGAGACCTGTCCTCATTTCATCAGGGATCAGGCCTGAACAGTGGGGGAGGGATATCACAAAAGGAAAGGTCATGATGCCATGTGTCCGGTTATCTTGCTGTGGGCCCAGTTGGCTGCAAAAAGGGCATAAGGAGAAAGATCTCCGTGCTCATTTACCACAGGACAAGAAAAGAGGAGCCGGCACAGTCGGTAAAGAGGATCCGCAGTACCAGATTCCTCTAAACCGGGTCCGGGCGGGCCGTCCACTATGATAAACTGACTTTGGTTTTCAATATCTTTGTAATCTGTGGCCTCCCTGACAAATGATATTTTGTCTGTTTCATAGTCATGTTCGTAGAGGCCTGGTTGGGCACCGTGTTTTGAGATCGTGTTGGGGCCTGAGAGGAGAAAAATGAGGATATGGCTTCCAGATAGTGGTTTGGCATACTGAGCGTTCAGGCTTTCAATGTCCACCTCGTATGGGAGTCCCAGGAACTCAAGGATCTGAAAGACTTCCATGGGGATCAAATGATCCTTGACGTGAAGCTGTGATATCATGGGAAATGCCCCGGTTAACCTCGGGTTTATTTCGAGGGCATAGACCTGCTGATTCTTCATGTCGAGCATAAAGTCGATTCCAAGGATGCCTTTATAACCGAGAGAAGCAAGATGCTCGCCAATCATGAGTGCCTGGCTCCTGGCCTTGTCAACAACCACCGGGGGCCATGGACTATCCCATACATGACCGCAAAACACGCCGTTCTCGTACAGGTTGTTGCAGTAAGGGAGGTCAATAAGCTGCCTTTGCAGTTCGGATATAAGAACACCATGTCTTGTCAGGCAAAGCGCCATGCTTACCGGGGTCCCTTGTATAAACTTATTGATGGATACTTGTTTCAGGGGAACTGATCGCCAGGTGTCTTCTTCCAATTGTTCGCGAAGAAGGCAATATTCCGATGGTGAATGGATAAAAAATGTGCCTTTTCCACCCCCCTGGGTAATATCAGGCAGTTGGACCACAATGCTGGACCCTAACGTCCCGGCCCAGTACCCATATCCACGATCGCGGATCACATTAATAGGATGGATTCCACCCGGTATTGTGGGCAGATGAAGCTCAGCAAGCAGCTTTCTGAAAAAAGCTTTTTTATTTACCCGGATCCGGAGATCGGCTGGATTGGCGAGAAGAACCCATCCTTCCTGCCTGGCTAAATCCTCTAACTCAGGATAATTCTGATACAATAAAAGTCCTGTGGGGGCAGGGAGATTTTTCAAGAATCGTTTCACAATGGGGTGGGCCAGGACACGGGCCGAGTTAAAATTCTTTTCCCTGACTGGGCCACCTATCTCCTCCTCAAGGCAGAATATGTCTGTTTTCTTTCTTAACAAGGGAAGATCACAGGTCTTTCTCAGGTTTATGATATGATACGAGTCCACGAAAGAGGCAGGCATGATCCTGGAAAAGGCCGTCATCCCCACCCCTACAAGGCTTCCTCTTAAAGAAGCAAAAATCTCTCTGACATCGTCTAAATCCCGTAGAATCATTATCAGGTCGCGAAAGTTGTACTATTCCTTCCATCTGTCAAGATCTATCAAACCGAGCCTTGCGGCATAGCGGATCAATTCCATGGTCCGGTGGATGCCGAGCTTGTTCATGATATTGGTCCTGTGATTCTCAATAGTTTTGGTGCTGACGCACAATTTGTCAGCAATTTCTCTTGTGGTGAAACCTTCCACAACCAGGCGCATAACTTCTTGCTCTCTATTGGTTAGATCTCTGTAGGCAATATCCGACATGCTGGGCTCTTTTGCTGAGAACCCTATCAGGTTTTCTGTGATCTCCTGGGATAGGGACGGGTCAAGGAAATAACGGCCCCTGGAAACAGAATCGAGCCCCTGCAGGAGTGTTTCAGCCGCGGATTCCTTGATGAGATACCCTGAAGCGCCGCTTTTGAGCGCCTTGCTGACGTAATCAATCTTGGAATGCATGCTGACAATAAGTACTTTGCTTGCCGGCAGCAGTGCAAGGATATCTTGGGTCACCTGTATTCCGTTCTTATCCGGCAAAGAGATATCGATGATAAGCAGGTCCGGTTTGTATTTTCCAGCAAGCCGAATGCCCTCTCTACCGGTTCCTGCTTCTCCCACAACATGGAATCGGTCATCATGTTCTATAATGGCCTTAAGCCCTTCTCTGAACATGGGATGATCATCAATTAGCAAGACGGTTTTCTTTGTCTGCATCGTCTCTTTCCTCTAAGATGTACGGGGCTTCTACCAGTATTTGTGTGCCTTTGTTTAACTGCGATTGGATTTTGAAGTGCCCTCGAATGAGATGGGCTCTTTCCTCCATACTCTGCAGGCCCATGCTTTTTTTGCTCAGGAAAACATCAAAACGAAACGGCATATGAAATCCCTTGCCATCATCTTCGATGCGCAGGATGATATTGGGGTACGAAGCGACAAGTCTGACCAAGACATTGCTGGCCTCAGAATGTTTGCGCACATTGTTCAGAGCTTCCTGGGTTATCCGGTACAAATTGATCTCAGTGTCGAAATTGAGATCAATATCCTCTATGCCTGCCGACAAAAAATCAACATTGATCCCATACCTTGTGCTGAATTCCTCGCAGAACCGGTAAATCGCACTCACTAAGCCCATCTGAACGAAATGGGGAGGCCTGAGATCGTAAGACAGATCCCTGATGTTAGTAATTGATTTATGTAGAATATCAGACAAGAGCGTAAATTTCCGCCTGAGTTCCGGAAATTCCTCCATATAATCCTCCAAGAACATACTACAGTCGATCCGAGCACTTGAGAGATTTTGGGCGACAGTATCATGCAGGTAGCGCGAGATACGCAAGCGTTCAAGTTCTTCAGCCTTGATGAGCTTTTGATTGAGGATCAAGATCCTGTCTTCGGCATTCTTGTAATCGGAAATATCCAGGGCAAATCCGATGATACCAATAATTTTGTCGGTTGAGTCACGATAAGGAATCTTGTCTATTAGTAGCCACCGGGAAATATGGTTGATGTTGAATTTGCTCATGATTTGCCGTTTGGCTCGCCCAGAACTCATAATGATTTCATCTTCCCTTGTGAATTCTTCAGCATTGTAACGATCCAGGCCGATATCGCAATAGAAACTTCCCTCCATCTCCTGTTTGTCCTTATCGAAAAGGAGCGAGAAGGCCTTGTTGACACGGATGAATTTATGATCGGTGTCCTTGTAGAAGATTATGGCAGGGACGGAATCTAAGATGATATCCTGCTCTTGCAGCAGGTCAATGATCTTCTGTTGTGCCTCTTCGTACTGCTTGATCTTGACCAGGAGCTGTATGTTTATTTCATCCAGTTTAGCCGTACGTTCCTTCACCCTTTGTTCAAGATCCTCGTTTTCTCTGAGGATAGCCACCTCAGCCTTCTTCCGCCTGGTGATATTATGAGCCAACCCCTCAACCGCAACTACTTTCCCTTGTTCATAGGCAATCGATACTTCCTGAACCTCCAGGACAACGGTGTGTCCTTCCTTATGGTAGATTTCAACCTCGTAGGGCTTTTGCTGAATGCCTTTGATGCTGAGTTCGGTGCCTTTCTTCGCAATTTTGTTAATGGGATTATCAGTCAGGTATGTGAGGTAGTGGGTTAGAAACTCTTCAGAGCTGTATCCCAGTACATTGGTCACGGAGGGACTCACATGGGTGAATATGCCTTTTGTATTATGACGGTAAAAGAAATAGTCATCCCTGAGCTGCTCAATAACCCTCTGCATTTTTTCTTCACTACGTTCCAGGGCATCTTCGATTCGCTTACGCTCCAGGGCGTTGACAATGATTTCGCCTACCCTGGTGAGTAATAAAATGGCATCGTTTGACCAAGTCTTGGAATAATGCACGGAAGCGAACGCGATAAAACCAACAAGTGACTGCCTGGTGACCATCGGCACCATAATGCTCGACTTGATGTCCTGAGACATAAACAGTTTTTTTTCAGGATCGGCTTCAGGGGGAAGATCCTCAATCTTTGCAATGTAAATCGTTTGGGATCGGTTGAGTTGTTCCATCTGCCAGGGATAGTCATCTTGGCGAAGCCCTTTGAGACGGTCAATCTGCGGCTCGATACCCTTGGCGCACCATTCATGTGTATTATCCAGAGATTTGCCAGTCTTGTGCATCTGGAAAACGTAGCAGCGGTCAACACCGGCGAATTTACCGATGGTTTCCAAGGTGTCATCTATTTCCGAGTCTATTTTATTAGGATCGATATTGATAAACCTGGTGGAAATGGTGGTAACTATCTGTGCGAAAGCCACCTGGAAGACAAGAGACTCTTTTGACCTGAATTGCATTTGCGTAACATCCCTGAGAAGCAGCACCTGTTCTTCAAGTTCCTTGTTCCGCTTTTCTAACTGTGCATATGATAGGTGAGAACTCATTATGTAACTCCCAGGATTCTCGAAGCAATGTCCAAAACCATCGTGGTGATTGTGAACTCGTGCCCATCCATAAATGGCTATTTTCCGCAATCTCTGCGTCAGATTCGGATTTTAATCCTCGAAATACTTCAATGTATTCCTCTGGTTAAAATCCTCATCTTTCTTGACCTTGCAAAAACTATCTCATTTCTGGATAGACACGAACTCATGAATGTGTGTCTTTGAACAATAAAATTTATATTATCTTGCACATTTTTCATTACTGTCAAGTTCTTTGTGTAAGATCTTTCAGCCATCATCTATTTTTTTGCTTTGAACTTTGAGATCTGGTTTATCCGGCGTAGGTATGGCAGGTCTTTCGCACTTTCCCAATTGGGTTTGATCTCCAGTGTAGTTCCGTTTTTGAGTAGACAAAGGTGAGGAGAGTGTAGCAGGTGTTCCCCCCAGCCTTATCCAGGGACGATCACCCGGGTTTTTAGAGCTAACCCTCAGAAAGATGAGGGTTTGGCCCTATTGAAAAATGGAATGTAGTTGTAGAAAATGAAACAAAATTAAATCTGCATTGGAGGTGAGATGGTGATCATTGGAGTAACAAAGGTCTTTAGAAATTACCCCTAATAAAATAGGGGATTAGCCCTATTGAAAAATGGAATGTAGTCGTAGATCATAATGAACATATTAATCTGGGAGGTGTGAAAATGTTTATTGGAATACCAAAGGAAATTAAAGAGATGGAGTTCAGGGTTTCATCTACCCCTAATAACGTGAAAGAGCTGGTCGCAAACAGCCATAAGGTATTTGTCCAAAAGACGGCCGGACTCGGAGCCGGTTTTTCTGATGAGGAATACAAAGCAGCAGGGGCTGAGATGCTTGATACGATTGAGGACGTCTATGAAAAGGCTGAAATGATTATAAAGGTAAAGGAACCTCTCCCTCCGGAATTTTCCCTTATGAAAGAAGGGCTTATTCTCTTTACCTATCTTCATCTTGCCCCTGTTCCTGATTTGACAGATGAACTACTTAAAGACAAGATTACAGGTATCGCTTATGAGACTATAGAAAAAAATGGAACATTGCCATTGCTTATTCCTATGAGTGAAGTTGCAGGACGGATGGCAGTGCAGGTTGGTGCTTTTTACCTTCAAAAGCACAATGGCGGAAGGGGTGTACTGTTAGGTGGTGTCCCAGGGGTTCCGCCCGGCAAAGTGGTCATTGTTGGTGGGGGATTAGTTGGAACCAATGCAGCGAAAATGGCAATCGGTTTAGGAGCCCGTGTATATATCTTAGACGTAGATACTGATAGGCTCAGATATTTGGACGATGTCTTTGGCGGTAGACTTCATACGGTAATGTCTTCACCGGGTAACATCGCTGATCAGGTTAAAGATGCCGATTTGCTGGTTGGTGCGGTATTAATTCCCGGTGCAAAGGCACCAAAGCTGGTTACTGATGAAATGGTGGCAACTATGCCTGAGGGATCTGTTATTGTTGATGTCGCAATAGATCAAGGTGGATGCGTGGAGACCATTAAGACAACAACACATGCCGATCCCATATATACTGTGCATGGTGTAGTGCACTATGGCGTTGCTAACATGCCTGGTGCTTTTGCCCGGAGTTCAACACTTGCCTTGACGAATGCAACATCACTCTATGCAATAAAAATTGCCAACATGGGCTGGAAAGATGCATTGCGCAGTGATGAAGGATTCCTTAAGGGATTGAATGTGTATGATGGTCAGCTCACCTGCGCCCCAGTAGCTGAGGCGCAGGGAAGAGAGTGTGTTGACCCGAAAGAAATGATCATAAGTTAACTTTAACTCAATAAAAGGAAGGAGGCAGTTATGGCAAAAGCTAAGAAGAAAAAGAATGTCATTGATGACAAGGCAAGGGAAGCGGCTATTGAGAAACTTAGCTATCCCGAAGCACCCAAGTTGGTAACGGATATACCGGGACCCAAGGGGTTAGAAATTTTCCAGAAGATGCTGGAATACGAGACACCTCAGCGCCCTGCCGCTACGGTGTTTCCTCTGTGTGCCGAGGAGGCCAAGGGTGCTACCATTAAGGATGTTGACGGCAATATCTTCATTGATCTTGGTGCCGGCGTAGCTGTTAAAAGTACCGGTAGTTGTCATCCGAAGGTGGTTAAGGCCATTCAGGAGCAGGCTCCGAAAATGGGGCACCATATCGATTCTCTGACACCGCTCAAGCTTGAGTTGGCGGAGATCATGCGCGAAACTGCGCCTCACAGTCTGAAAAACAACTGCTTCATATCTTTGTTCCAGAGTGGTACCGGAGCAGCCGAGGCCTGCGTAAAGCAGTGCAGAATGATCCAGCAGCCCAAGAATCAGGTCGTTGTCTTTGAAGGGGCATACCATGGTGTTTTTGGTACGACCAATGCTATGACCGCGGGAGAGGGATACAGGCATGGCTATGATCCGCTCATGCCGTATGTGTATCATATGCCCTACGCTTACTGCTACAGGTGTCCATTCAATTTGGAATACCCAAAGTGTGGAGTTGAGTGTGCCAAGTACCTGGACTACAAACTCAACACCCCGTACACAGGGCTGGATAATGTCGCGGCGGTCATCTGCGAAGGTCTCCAGGGAGAGGGTGGATACATAGTACCACCCAAAGAATGGTGGCCCATGGTCAAAAAGGCATGTGAGAAAGCAGATGCAATTTGCGTCTGTGATGAAGTTCAGTCCGGTTTTGGCCGCAGTGGAAAGCTGTGGGCATGTGAATACTATGATTTCGATCCTGACATGATGATCTTCGGAAAGGGTGTTGGCAATGATCAGCCGCTTGCCGGAGTGTTTACCGACATGAAGTTCCATGACAAGCTTGTTCTCCAGTCCCAGCCCAATACCTTTGTTGGCAACTCCATCTCTCTTGCAACTGCCTTGGCCAACTACGAAATCATGCTGGATCCTGAAGTGGATCTCATGGGCAGGGCCGTCGAACTTGGTGAGCATATGCAAAACAGGTTCAAGGAAGCTCAGAAATCCATAGAGCAGATTGGTGACATCAGAGGCGTGGGGTTTTGGCAGTCTATCGAGCTCGTTAAAGATCCCGCGACCAAGGAACCAACTGATCCTGATTTCATGATGGAGTTCTTTCCAGCGGTCTTCGGAAAGGGCCTCTTCTCCTTCCCATGCGGACGTAATGCTAATGTGCTCCGGTTCATGCCTCCTCTGACCATGTCCAAGAAACATCTTGACAAGGCCCTTGACATCATCATCGAGACCCTTGGTGAGCTAAAGGACAAGATGGCCGGCAAGTAGCAAGTCACACGTCTTGCGCCGGTAGCATGATCGCATGCGATCATGCTACCGGTATGATTTAAGATTTACAGTTTATTAAGCAATGTGTTTTCTTAGTCCTTTTTTCGTGAGAATGTCATGTTTACATACAAAGTGCTTATTTGGTTCAGGGTACACATGTAACCGGATAAGGTTGAAGAGGCTGTTACTTTAAAAGCATAGAGGCCGAACAGAAAGGAGGCGGAAAAAGAGATCGGCCGATATGTAAATCTTGTTTTATAGTTTAAAAAGGAGGAAGGAAGAGTAATGAAGCGATTATTATTCTTAGCGTGGCTTTCGGCCATCTGTATGTTTACTGTTTCCATGGCCCATGCCGATGTATTGGACCCGTACGATAACATTAACGCACCACCCGGCGCATTTGCTTTAATGACTTATTGGAATTACCAGCACTACCCGGAATACTCAATCAAAAACGGACCTGAAATTGACATCGGTGTAGATGCCGCTGTCCTGGCCATCAGGCCTGTCTATTACTTTCCGGAGAAGTTGTTCGGCAAGATGTCATGGGGGGCAAACGCGATACTTCCATTGGGACATGTTAGTGCGCTTGGTGCAGAAAGCACCAGCGG
>JAYEIR010000187.1:0-2392 GCA_034660135.1 Thermodesulfobacteriota bacterium | reverse complement strand
AGAGTCCGCCGGGAGAAAAAGGGAAAGCCCTCGGAGTCAGGATGAAAGAGAAGGAAAAGGGCTGGACGCCCCTTCATGCCCTGGCAATTATACTGTTTATGACCATGTATCCTCCGTGTATTCCCACCCTTCTTATGGTTAGGCTGGAGTCCGGCAGCACAAAATGGGCGCTCTTCGCGACATTTTATCCCATAGTTTTAGGTTCGATGATTGCGGTTCTTGTCTTTACCGGCGGAAACCTGCTTGGCCTTAGCGGAATGCAGGCGATGATCGCTTTTTATGTATTTGCTTTAATTGTTACCGTAGCCTTGGGGTTTATTAAAAGCAAGGACGTATCGGAAGAATATGGTTAAAGTAACGTAAGCGTTCAGCCGTCAGTCATCAGCTTTCAGCAAGAATAATGGTGAATTTATTAAAAAAACAGATAGAAAGGAGGTGATAGATTATGAGGAGGTTTTTAGGAGTATCGTTTTGTTTGCTCACAGCGGTGTTTTTCCTGGCAACTATAGCATTTGCCCATACACCGCTCTGTTCCTGTTATAACAACGGGGATGGGACAATAACATGCGAGGGTGGTTTCTCCGACGGTTCGTCAGGCGCTGGCGTCGAAATGACGGTGCAGGACAAAAACGGCAAGGTACTTACAAAGGGAAAGATGAACGAAGACAGTGAGTTCAACTTTAAAAAACCCGGTGTGCCTTATAAGGTTATATTTGACGCGGGTCCCGGTCATGTGGTCGAAGTAAATGGTGAAGATATTACAGAATGGTAACTATGCAACTTTAAACCAATATTTTAAGGAGGAAAAGATGAAAAGACTTTTAGTATTATTATCTTTGGCGTTGGTTTTCGGGCTGAGTGTTCCGGCTTATGCGCATTTTCAGATGATTTATAGTCCGGACAGCGTGCCAAAATCGAAGAAAATGAACCTCAAACTGGTGTTCACCCACCCATTTGAGGCTGGTCACACGATGGATATCGGTAAGGATGATAAGGGAACGATCCATCCGCCGGTTGCCTTCGGTGTCATGCACAAGGAGAAGAAAAAAGACCTTCTCAAGGACTTGAAGCCGATTACCTTCACCAGTCTTACCAACGAGGGAAAGTCTTATGAGGCCGATGTAAAACTCAGGGGGATGGGCGACTATATCTTCTATTTTGTTCCCGCGCCCTATTATGAAGGATCAGAGGACTGTTATATCCAGCATTGCACTAAGGTCATCTTCAATGTGGCCGGTGCGCCGACAGACTGGGATGCCCTGGTGGGTAATCCTCTCCCTGTGGAGATTGTTCCCCTCGACAAACCTTATGCCCTGTGGGTCGGCAATGTCTTCCGCGGGGTTGTTACCTGCGGCGGCAAGCCGGTTCCCGGCGCCGAGATCGAGGTTGAATACCTGAATCATGATGTCAAGGGCAACGCTTTTGTAAAAGAGGCAAAGGCTGAGGCACCTCATGATGCCATGATTACACAAACAATCAAGGCAGATGTAAATGGCGTTTTTGCCTTTGGTATTCCGAGGGCGGGCTGGTGGGGTTTTGCCGCCCTTGGCGCGGGTGGAGATCTCAAGCACAACGGAAAGGAACTCTCCCAGGATGCGGTCATCTGGGTTCAGGCGCTTGATATGAAGTAACTGAAAGGGTCAGCAAGGGGGGAAAGGTTTGGCGGCCTACCCCCTCGCAGACCCCTCGAAGCTCTCAAAGACAACTTTTCCCCAAGGGGAGTTTTATGCCTTTTCGAGCTTTTGTTTATTAACATAATGATTTCCATGAAAAATGTCAAAGGGAAACAACGAAGCAAAAAATGAAAATGATGAAGAAAAATATGTTGATGATCATGACAAGTCTGATCATGTGATCTGAACATATTCTTCAAATTAACTGTACTGGAGGAGTGAAAATAAATGAATTTAATTAAGAGAAGTTTAACCGTATTGATCTGTATCTTCTGCGTAAGCATATGGATAGGTGGGCAAGCAGCTTTCAGCGCTATGTCTAATTATGATCTCGAGCATAAAATTAATGAATTGAATGAAAGACTGGAGAAAGCCGAGAAATCAGAAGGTTCCGGTAAACTTGCTGAGTGGCTGGATTGTGTAACCCTTTCCGGGGCGATTGAACTGGATTACAGCTATACTGATCCAAGGGATGTTGAGGATAAAAACAGCGACTCGACCTCCGACCTTAATATAGGTGCGGCGGAGCTTGGGTTGGAAGTATGTTTTCATGAATATGTAACGGGTAATTTTATCCTCAAAGGCGAGGATCTTGATGATGACGATAAGATCTTCTGGGATGAGGCAACAATTACGATACAAAAAGAGGGCTTCCCCCTTTACTTCGTAGGCGGAAAAAGAGGCCAGCCCTTTGGCGTATTTGAAAGCCATCTGATCAG
>JAYEIR010000186.1:0-2402 GCA_034660135.1 Thermodesulfobacteriota bacterium | reverse complement strand
TCAATTGAGTTGTTAAATTTTAAAAGAGCGTCCCGCTATCCAATATAAGACGCGAGCTTGTGACAATTAGGTTACCACAGTGGATGATTTCTCAGCTCAAAGACAATGGTAAAATTGGATATTTAATCGAGAATCAATTGGCAAAACAAGATTTTTTGAACTTACCGGATGATTATGAAATTGGCAGCTAAAACAGGAGGTGATAACTAAGAAAAGGTGAGAGAGAAAAATCGGACAAGATAGTTGTCGCGAACCGGACAAAGTAATTGACATTTAATACGGCAGACTTCTTGATCCCAACATCCTTTGAACTTTCCAGGATGTCCAGCTTCTGCTTTTGTGTAAAATGGCTCTTCTTTTCCATCACACTTCCTCCTTTAATTTTCTCGGAGAAAGTGTTACCCTTTTTGCATCAATTCTTTACGGATTCTTAGTAGCAGAAACACCGTATTCTGCAGCTACAAGGGTAAGAGTGGCGTCTGCAGCGAGTTGTTGCGCGAGTGATCTGACTTTTGTTCTGTCTTCAGGCCAGGCAACGATATTGGCGTGTCTTGGGTGGGGCGTGGGTTGAGAATGAACCTTTAGCTTTTTTTCCAAAATGTCTGAAACCAATATATCCGCCCTTCCCTTCAAGGGCTTTCCTTTTTTTTCAGCCACAAAAAGGCGCCCTATTTCGAAAATGGCATTATCCGTCAGGTCGATGACTCTATAAACGGACGTCTCACCTTCTCTGTTCGGCATAAAGGCGTTGTGCCTCACTGTTCCATCAGACGGTCTGTAATAATCTTTTCCCGTGATGAAGCGGCATACCGGCTCGCTATCAGAGACCCTTTCTTCCAAAATAATATTCCTCAGATAGATAATCGCGAAATGTGGCTGGTAAGCAATAATGGGATTTGGTGTGTAAAATATTCCGAACCGTGGGTTTGGCTGTGAACGCCGAATAGACCTGCATAGGAAATCACGTTTCCCTCTTCCATACTGATAACGAAAACATGTGTTTTGTCCTGATACCATTCAAACGCGATTTCTCCAGTCGGCTCCGGAATAACTTCGGGTAAAGGCAAATCACTAGGAAGCAACTGAGCTAGTTTCAGGGCCTTGGAAAAAGTGTTTTCAGAAATGGGAATGGCGTCATACCCATCCCAATCTGGTACAGAACATTCACTATATATTCTATATATCTCGCGATACAAGGACCACTTACTTTTCACAAAGTCCTCGAATTGTGCCTCAATACACAGAGGATCTTCATCGCTATAATCATCCGCGTTATTGATAGCCATGTTTATTGGCGCGTAGTCCTTCAAATCAATATCCAACTTCAGGATAGCAATGTTGCTTGCTGTAGCTAGGGATCTATGCACCACAGCATCACACAAGTCTCTTCCGAATTCGGATTGATAATATTTTGTCAGCACACTTGGTAAAGCTGGCTCCCCATAGTAAATGGATTTATCATCAGCACTAAGATCGTCCTCTCCAAAATTAACAGAGGGGATAAACCGGTTTGGCATTTCGAATTCAGGAATTAAAGATTCTGATAGCAATGCTTGGGGCATTTTGCAACTCCATGTAATACTCAATCAAAATACAATTGCACAATCTTTCGAAGCTCTTCGGGTATCTTATCGAAAAACCGTATTATTTCATCTTTTGAGAGTTCCCGATCATTCGCCTCATCCAAGGAATACGTATTCAGATCATTAGTGAACAAAATAGCGGGCACCAATTCTCCATCTTTCGTTTTTATCGATTGAACTTTCATTCTTACCCAAGAATTGATATCAAAACCCTCCCATGTATATTTCTTCAAAGAATGGATTTCAAAACTCTCAGGGCCAAAAAATGGGCGGCCTTCTGCTATCTGTTCCTTATTGCAGAATCTCTTCTGGATATAGTTTAAGGCATCATCTTGCTTTGACAATTTCTCGCTTACAAAGGCGATTCGTTGTATCCGAGAACCGATAACTTCCAGGAACTCTGGGAAGAAAGTCGACGCAACTAAAGCGAATTCCGCTTCAGGCATTCCTGCATCTGTAGAAAACGGATCTCCATGATAAAAGAGGTTTGAACGAGCCGCAGATATATTCAGAGCCCATTTTTTATTTGACGATTCAAATAAGATTCGAGGAATCTCTGGAGGTGCATTCTGTTGAATAGGTAAAATGGTAGGTTCATCACCAACATATTCTCCCATAAGATCCACGACAGCATTTGCAATTCTCAAAGAATTGGATATATGCAAGTCCGGGGTAAATACGGATGCCAACAACTTGATTATTTTAAATTTCGGCATGTCAAAAATCCTTCCTGTCTTCGTGCAGCTTTCCAGAATTCCTGGTTTCTGTCAATTCTTTTTTGCCCCGGATTCTATTTTTGCATGGAAACCGTGTGGATAG
>JAYEIR010000185.1:7440-38113 GCA_034660135.1 Thermodesulfobacteriota bacterium | reverse complement strand
TATAATTCCTCGCCAAATCAAGGGGCATGTCCTCAACAAAACATTTTCCTTTTGAAAGATTAACCCTTAAAATTTTACCTTTCCAACCAAACATCTTGCTCCCCTCCGCATTTAATGCAAATTAACAGTTAAGGATGAAAAGTTAAGAATTTTTTCTAATTCACAAAAAACTTGACCGATTAGGAATAAAGCCACCAAGCCTCGTTTAACAGGTCCAGTATAACACTGGTATTAACCCTTAATTCTACCTCAATTCAACCCCTTCCATAGCCAGTTCTTCATTAAAGGCTGTCCTCAAAGGAGGAAGGTCGTTTACATCCATGCCCGGCTCATAGTCAAAGATATCGGCAAGCTCTCTGTTAAGCATGAATGTCATGCAGGCAAGAGGCAATCCCATAGGACAGACATCCTGACATCGGCCGCAGTTCACACATGAATCCATTACGTGTGCAAGCCGCACAAAAGGGAACATGATTTCCGGCGGAACCTCTCCAGCTCTTACCAGACCTCTATCTGCCTCCAGATAGCAGTCCTTGCAGTAACAGATCGGGCACTCATCACGACAGCCATAACACTTAATGCAACGGCTGAATTCACCAGACCAGTAATCAAACCTCTCATCAAGAGTCATCTGTTTGAATGTTGCAAAATCCCTCTCCTGCCATTTGAGGGCCAGTTCCCTTGCGACCTTATCCTTTTCCTTCCTTATCTCAATTGCCTCGCTGTCAGGTGTTTCTACTTCTATGCAGCCGGCCTTAATCGCTTCATTAACAAGATCATCACCCTTTTCAGAGCAGACCTCTACGAAGGTGGTGTTTTTATCGGCAGTTCCCCACTTCCCACATGCTATGTCAGCCATTAAAGGAATGTTAATCTCGCATCTCCGGCAATTATCTCGTCTGCCGTATCCCTTTTCCTCCAGCTCTGCCAAGTCCCTTTGGTTTTCGGTTCCATCAACAAGTCTTACGGTTAGTTTCCCGTCCTCGATATCCTCTTCAATCACATCATCCGGGTTGATACCAAAATCATCTTCAAACATCTTTCTTGCCACTGCCGGTGACATAGTGCCAACACAGTTCAACCCTATAAGCAGGAGATTCTCAGTGTTGATCTGTCTCCTCTTTGCAAGTTCAATGATTGCTCTAACATCGCACGGTTTGACGACAACTGCTACCTTCAGATCAAATGCTCCATCTAAGTATTCTTTAATAAAACGAGCAATGTTGGGGTAGGCGCAATGCAATGCCCCTGAGGTTTCTATCAGCCTGGCCGGTTCGGTGAGCAGAACAGGTATGCCATCAAACCTGCTACCGTCTTTTGGCTCCACAGTTAGCACAGCATCGACTCTTTTGCTTTCCAGGGCAAATTTGAGGAGGGAAGTAACTGCCCCGCCGCACTCGGCCCTCTCTAATATATCTTGTCGTGATGATCGGGCAAAATACATATCCCCCTTCATTATTTCACCTCCACTCTGACAGCACACACCTTGAGTTCCGGGATCTTGGCAATAGGATCAAGAGCCGCGCTGGTTAAGACATTCGCAGCACATTCGGCAAAGTGAAAGGGCATGAATACGACACCTCTTATAATCCTGTCGGTTATGACTGCCTTTGTGTTTAGCCTGCCTCTTCTTGAGCTTACTTCAACCATGCTCCCATTCTTTATTCCCAGTTTCTGTGCATCCTCTGAATTAATTTCTATGAACGCCTCATTTACTTCGCTGTCCAGCATTTCTGACCTCCGGGACATGCTCCCTGTATGAAAATGGAATAAAATCCTCCCTGTGGTCAAAATAAACGGATATTCTTCATCAGGCTGTTCTGCCGGCGGCTTGTATTCAACTGCATGAAACTTTCCTAATCCCCGTGCAAAAGTGGTTGCATGCAAAATAGACGTTCCAGGATGCTTTTCATCCGGGCAGGGCCACTGTAGTCCATCATGAGCAATTGCCTCATATGTCATCCCTGCATACTGGGGTGTTACCTTTCTTAGCTCATCAAATATTTCATTTGCGGAACCAAAACGAAAAAGGTCACCATACCCCATCCTGTCGGCCAGCAGACACATGATTTCCCAATCTGCCCTGGCTTCCCCGGGTGGTTCAATTGCCTTATGAATTGACTGTACTCGTCGTTCCGTATTTGTGAATGTCCCATCCTTTTCAGCCCAGGACGCGACCGGCAGCACAACATCCGCCAGTTCGGCCGTCTCAGTAAGAAACATGTCCTGAACGACAAGAAAATCAACGGCTTTGAGGGCCTCTTTTACATGGTTCAGGTCAGGATCAGAGACCATCGGGTTTTCTCCGATTATGTACATGCCTCTGATCTTCCCTTGTGAAGCGGCATTCATCAATTCAATAATAGTCAAGCCAATTTCTCCCGGGAGGTCCTCTACGCCCCAGATCCCGGCTATATTAGCCCTTTTCTCTTTGTCGGTTACTGCCTGATACCCTGGGAATACATTTACAAGGCAACCCATATCACATGCACCCTGGACATTGTTCTGGCCCCTTAAGGGATTCACACCGGTTCCTGGTTTTCCAATATTGCCGGTCAGCATAGCAAGATTGGCACATGACTTCACATTATCTGTCCCCGTGGTATGCTGGGTTATGCCGAGACAAAACAATATGGAGCTGGCCCCGGCACGGCCATACATCAGGGCCGCCTTTTCTATGTCCGCCGCAGCAACCCCTGTAATCTCCTCGACCTTGTCAAGGGGATAATTGCTTACCGTGCCTGCTATTTCATCAAATCCCTCAGTCCTGGACTTGATGAATTCTTTATCATGCAGGTTGTTATCAATAATTACCTTCATCATGCCATTGATCAGGGCAGCATCCGTACCAGGTCTGTGGCTTAGATGCAGATCAGCCATCGTGGCTATCTGTGTATCCCTCGGGTCTGCTACAATGAGCCTGGCACCATTTTCACAGGCAGCTATTACCCTCCTTGCCACGATCGGGTGCTGTTCAGTTGTATTGGAACCAATGATAAAAACGCAATCCGCCTCCGCAATATCCGATACGGAATTTGTCATTGCCCCGCTTCCAAATGCAGCAGCCAGACCGGCTACCGTGGAGGCGTGTCAGAGACGGGCACAGTGGTCTACATTATTTGTTCCGATAGCCGCTCTTGCCAGTTTTTGCATCAGGTAGGTTTCCTCGTTGGTGCATTTGGCTGACGCAAGCATGCCCACGGCATCGGGTCCATGCTGTGATTTCACATCATTAAGCCTTGTGGCCACCAGGTCTAATGCCTCATCCCATGAGGCCTCCCTGAAGCCGTCGTTTTCCTTTATCAGGGGCTTTAGCAGCCTGTCCCCGTGGTAAATAAATTCATGTACATATCTTCCCTTTATGCAAAGCGTACCCTCGTTTACAGGATGTTGGCTCCAGGATTCGGATCCCACTATCCTCCCATCCTTTACAACAAGATATATTCCGCATCCGCATCCGCAGTAAGGACATATGGTAGGCACATACTCGATGTTCATTTTTGTCTCCTGTTAAGCGGACTTGGTCCAAGTTCGGATATGGCCTCAGTAAAGCCCTTTACTGTCTCCGCTATCTTCGGCCCTTCAGATGCCGATATCCATTCGAGCCTGAGCCTGTCTTTCCCAACTCCTACAGCCTCAAAAAATGGCTTAAGCCCTAAGACCCTTCTTCTGGCACTAAGATTCCCTGTCTGATAATGGCATTCCTTTGGGTGACAACCACAAACCAGAACACCGTCAGCGCCCGCAGCAAATGCCTTAAGTATCAGAAGATCACTCACTGCCCCGGAACACATCACCCTGACTATCCTAATATTTGCCGGATACTGCAATCTTGATACACCTGCCAGATCAGCACCGGCATAGGAGCACCAGTTGCAAAAGAAAGCTATAATCCTGGGTTCAAAGACCTCCTTAATCATCTCAAACCTCCAATGCGGCGCTGACCATCGCCAAAAGCTGGTCAGTTCTAAAGCCTCGTTGCTGAACAGCCCCGGAAGGACAGGCTGCGCTGCAAGTTCCACAGCCTTTGCAAAGAGCCTCATTAACCTGAGCCACTTTTTTCTCCATGTTAATGTCAATAGCTTCGTATGGGCAAAGGGCCTCGCAGATGCCGCAACCCGAGCAATAATCCTCATTTACGGAAGCGACAATACCCTCAGCCTTGACGGATTCTTTGGCTAATACAGTAAGGGCCCTGGAAGCTGCTGCCTGGGCCTGAGCAATAGTTTCATCTATAAACTTAGGGCCATGGGCCAGACCGCACATAAACACCCCGTCAGCAGCAAAGTCCACGGGACGGAGTTTCATATGGGCTTCCATGAAGAAATTATCCTCATTCAGGGGAACTTTTAGCATCTGGGACAATTTTTTGTTATCAGCCGCGGGAACGGCTGCAACACCCAGGCCTAACATGTCTGCGTCAATCATTAGGCGTTGCCCTAAAGTCAGGTCGGTTACAGTCACTCTCAGCACAGACTGGCCGCCCTCTTGAACTGTCTCTACACTGGGCTTGTCATCAACATCATAGCGGATAAACTTGACCTCTTTGTCCGCAGCCTCCCTGTAATAGTCCTCTCTGAATCCATAGGTCCTCATATCCCGGTAGAGGATGTAGATTTCCATTTCCGGGTTTACCTCTTTTAGCTTTAATGCATTTTTTACGGCATGACCGCAACATACCCTGCTGCAATAGGGTCGGTCGGTTTCCCGCGACCCCACACATTGAATCATTACAAGAGTATTTACCCCCTTGAACTTCTCGATATTTCCAGGTATCTCCTCTTCCAACTCGAGTAAGGTGACTACCCTGTCGTCCTCGTCATAGAGATATTCATCCGGTTTTAATTCTTCAGCACCGGTTGCAACAATGGTCACCCCGTGAGCTATGTCACTGACTATCCCATTATCCCCTGTTGCAACCCTGGTGTTGAAATTCCCGACATAACCGGAGAACTCAACAATATCGGCTTCAGTATATACGTGAATCAAAGGATTCTCATTAACCCTGTAGATAAGCTCATGGAGATAAGCCCGAACATCTCCCCCCTCCAATGTCAAGCGTAACCTCTTCCCCATTCCTCCTAACTCTTTGGTCCTCTCAACTAAGTGGACATCGAACCCTTGATTCGCCAGGGCCAAAGCGCTTACCATTCCCGCTATGCCGCCTCCGATAACTAAGCCGGCATGCGTGATATTATAGACCAATCGGCTGAATGGCGTTACAAGTGTGGTCTTGGCCACTCCCATTCTCACCAGATCCTGCGCCTTTTCCGTGGCTGCCTGCTTATCCATCATATGCACAAGCGAACATTGCTCACGGATATTGGCAAACTCGAACAGATAGGGATTCAGGCCCGCCATCATGAGCGCATCCTGAAAAACAGGCTCATGGGTCCTCGGCGTACAGGCCGCAACCACCACGCGGTTCAGCCTCTTGTCCTTAATAGTCTCCACCATGTTCATAATTGAATCGATGGAACAACTGAACGTATTTTCCTCTGCATGAACAACCCCGCTCAGACCCCCAGCATACTGAACCACTTTTGATACATCCACCACCTTGGCTATATTGGTGCCGCAGTGGCAGACAAACACGCCCACTCTCGGCGGCTCCCCCGATACATCCCTCTCAGGTGGGTACTCTTTCTCTTCAATCAATTCCCCTCGCTGGCCTGACAGGAGCTGGGACGCAAGCGATGCGGCTCCGCTTGCCATGGTAACGGAATCAGGGATGTCCATTGGCGCGTGGAATACACCGCAGGCATAAACTCCTTTTCGGGAGGTCTCAACAGGTGAAAAGCCGGAACTTTCACAAAACCCATAAGAATTTGTCTTAACCGAGAGTTTGTCCGCAAGTTCCCTCGTGCTGTCAGGCGAGGTCAGACCCACACTCAATATAACAAGGTCAAACTCTTCATCCTTCACTCCGCTCCCATTGATACGATACCTGAGCACAACGTTCTTGGTCTCAGGATCTTCCCGCAGAATCGATACCTTGCTCCATATGAATCGAACGTCCGGGGTATTCTTGGCCCTCTCATAAAATCCTTCAAAGCCCTTGCCATATGCACGGATATCATTATGGAATACTACAGCCTGAACTTCAGGGTCGTGTTCCTTGGACAGAATCACCTGTTTAATTGCGTACATACAGCATACTGACGAACAATAGTCGTTGCCGACACTCGTGTCCCTGGAACCAACACATTGAATCCAGGCGATCCGTTTCGGTAGTTTTCCGTCCGATGGACGCACCACTTCTCCCTCGAAAGGTCCGGAGGCACTCAGCATACGCTCATATTCAAGCCCGGTAACCACATTTGTCAGTCTTTGGTAGCCGTACTGGCTCTGTATCCTGGGATCAAATACCTCATAACCCGGAGCCAGAATCACGCTTCCCACCTCAATTTCTATTCTTCTTTCTTGCTGGTGGAAGTTTATTGCCTTGTTTTTACAGGTCGGCACGCATATCTGACACTCTTTCCTCTGAAGAAAAAGGCATTGCGCAGGGTCAATTAACGAGACAGCAGGTACAGCCTGCGGAAAAGACAGATGAATACATTTGAGAGTGCTCAGTTCCTCATTATAGACGTCAAGGATGTTTACCGGGCAATACTCAAAGCAGGTTCCACACCCCGTGCATTTTTCCATTTCAACATAGCGCGGTTCTTGAACCAGGGTTACTTTGAAATTCCCTGCATCACCCTCGATGCTATCAACCTGGGCACCGGTTATTATATTTATGTTGGGATTTGTGGAGCATTCAATGAACTTGGGAGACAGGATACACATAGAGCAATCATTAGTGGGAAATGTCTTGTCTAATTGCGACATCTTTCCGCCGATGGCCGGCCCCTTATCTACGAGATAGACCTTAAAACCGGAATTGGCAGAGTCTAATGCAGCCTGTATCCCGCTGACCCCGGCCCCGATAACCATGATAGCTCCGATCCTGCCCTGGGTAAGGTCGGGAGGTTGAATTTCAATATCATTATTGGACATAACTTCTCCAGGCACTCATTATATTAGTTGAGTCGTTGAGTAGTGAGGGTTCGACATATCGAGTTAAATTACCACATCAACGACTTCGGAAATATCTTTAATCTCAAGGACATCAGCCTTGTTCGCTGTCAATACACTATCCTTAAAGTTAAGGATGCAATATGGACAGGCAGTAACCAATATATCTGCTCCAAGCTCTACAGCCTGTTCTACCAGGATATCGGAAAACCTCTCACCTTTCAGGGTTTCCATCCATATCCTTCCACCTCCACCCCCGCAGCAAAGGCTATTTTCTCTGGAATCAACTTCATCCATTAGAACCAGGCCCGGGATTCTCCTTAAAACATCTCTCGGTTCATCATAAATTCCGTTATGCCGCCCGAGATAACAAGGATCATGATACACAACCTTTTTATTTAGTTCCTTGGTGAACTTCAGTTTGCCTTCATTAAGGAGTCTTGCCAGATACTGGGTAAAATGAATTACCTCAAAATCTCCACCAAACCCCGGGTACTCATCCTTGAACGTGGTATAACAATGGGGTGAAGTAACCACTATTTCCGTGACCCCGCTGTCCTTGAAGGCATTGATATTGCTCTTCATTAAATTCTCAAACAGGCTTTTGTTTCCCGTCTTGCGAACACTCTCACCGCAACAATTCTCCTTAGCGCCCAAGATACCGAAATTCGCACCTGTTTTCTGGAGGATGCTTGCGGTGGCCCGCGCTATACTACCAAGTCCAGGGTCATAAGCAGGGACACAACCTGGGAAATACAATAACTCGTTATCAGGGCTGAAGGTCTTAACATCGAGGTCTCGCACCCACTCTGCGCGTTTGTCCCTCTCCTCCCCCCAGGGATTGCCGAGACTACTCAGGCTACCCATTGCGTTGCGAAGACTTGCCGGAGCCATATTATACTGATATTCCAACATAATTGAGCGTATAGCTTCCATAACATCTGTTATGGCAACACCGCGGGGACAGCGACTGACGCACATATTACAGGTACTGCATAACCACCATCCTTCATCCTCCAAGTCAACTAAGCCAAGCTGTGCCTGGCGCATCATCTTGTGTGGAATGAAGCTTCTGACTATATTCCAAGGGCAGCTAACAGTGCAAAGCCCGCATTGAAAGCACAGTCTGAACTCTTCACCTCCGGAATCCTTTATCAAATCCGATATCTCTTTATATGGAGCTACAGCTTCCACAATAATCCTTCTCCTACCGCAGGTCTTTCTCTTCCATTAAAGCTCCAGAATCATTAAGCAGTGCAGATTCCCTGCTTACACAATCCTCTTTGCCTTCATCATTTCATAAAACGTCTTTGCTATAGCCATCGCACATTCTGGTGTATTAAGGGCCACATCAAGTTCCCTAACCTCAATATCCGGATTCAGACGTTTCCCAAGCTCCTCGGCGAAAACCTTATCAGCACCGGGATCATGGAGTGGCTGGCCTTTGACGCTTAGGGTAGACCACCCCTTTTTTGGTATGAAGATTTTTACGGGTCCCTTTGCCTTGTTCAGTCTCTCAGCCACAGTTTTGGCCACGAACCTTAGTTCTTCTGAATTCGTTCGAGCCTGCACTCGTCTTGAGTCTTGAACATAGTAGCTTCGATTCGCAATACCGCGGGAAATCCATAGTGAGTCGCCCTTATCTTTTCTATCAAGAGGCCCGCAACTTATCATCTCAAACCCGCAGGGAGTAATCACTTGAGGAATCCCCATTTCTCCGGCTGCCATGAGTCTATCTGGCCCAGCAGCACGATTGCCGCCAAAGAGTTCATCGCTTAACCCACTCGGCACAATATCCACCACACCGTCAAAGATCCCCTGAAGGAATAACTCATCCATAGCCCTGTCACCCACACCCTGAGCGTGACAGGGGATCACCGCATATCCCTTTTCCTCGAGATATTGACTCACCAGCTTGGAGCACCTCTCGGAGTATTGAAACCCCGTCACCGCAATCAAGGGTACCTCTGTATGCTTAAGTGCGTCGATAATTGCGCCTGTTCCTGTCTCTACCATCCCGCAAATCGCACCAGCTGCCCTCGTCAGTACGCTTTTGGTCAGCTCATTGAGGCCTGATATATCTGCAACCGATGATAATATCGCGATATCCGAGGAGCCGAAGAATCCACCGGCATAGCTCGGTATGGCAGCACCACTGGATACCATTAATTTCGGCACACCAAAGGGTAGTGTCTTCATCACATCGGTTGCCATCGTGGTGTTGCTCACGCCACCCAAACCAATAATACCGCTGAGTTTACCCGCCTGGAACAGTTCGTCGGTCTTCTTGATTGCTCCTTTTATAATTATAGACGTTATTTCATCCCTATTCATGCCCGAGTTTCTGATTTCGTCAATACTCGCACCCCCGGCCTTCGCCACTTCCTTGCAGGTAATATCGGCCCGTATGAATGGCTCCTCGAGTGAACTCATATCGAGAATTATTACTGATTGCCCTCTCTGTTCAACTAACCCCCTGAGGAATTCGACTTCCTTTCCTTTTGTGTCGAGAGAACTCACAATAAGAATTGATTTGGCCATAAGAATTACCTATCCCTTTTAACTTGTTTATTAAAAACGTGTCGCCGTCTCATTTATAAATTGTAGCACAGGACAATTAAGTCATTTCACAAGCTTTACAACAAAGTTTCCTATTTCCACACCGATATTTTTGGCCACAGGCCCACACTTTACCTTCAACATGAAGATTGCCGCCTTATCAACTAATTCGTCGGCCAAGGCCTCATAATTCCCAGTGCCCTTAGCAATGACAAGATCACTCTGCTTAAAGGCATCATGTATGGTTGGTATACTCTCGCCTGGTACAAACACCCCTTTTACGATCAATATTTTATCAGCCAACTCATCCAGGGCAAAGAAGGAGGCATCCTTAATTGTGGCATCCTCAAAATAGGACTCTTCCTTCACAATGAGAGTTACCTTTAAGCCCATTTCCTTAAGACTTTCTATTACAAGGAAATCAAACCCTATTTCACCGGCATTATCGACAATATATAGAACATTAGCAGCACCTTTGGCCGCCTTATAGACATCGCCTATCACGACAGGCATTGGACCTCTACCCATCATGATGTTTTCAACCTCGGCAAAACTATAAGCGTCGGACGGTGCACCAATAGGCGCAACATTGGCCACCGATGCGAGGCAGCATGCCCTCTCAAACCGTTTATCAGGCGTTTTCCCTCTCTGGATATAGTCTCTTGCCGCCGGCAATAATCCACCCACATGTTTATTGCTTTTGATCTTAAACTCCTCGTAGTACTCGGCGGAGGCCATTATGAACTCACTGATGGACTCAGTGGCCTTATTACATATCAAACCCATATTAGATTCAGCGCAAAATTCACTGGAAAGCACACCCAATATCTCTTTAATTAAGTAAAAACGTTCTTCTTCATCAGATAAGACTCTTGCCCTCTGATATACCCATTTTAATATGCACGCGGCACAATCTACATCAGGCTTCAAACCACATCCCCTTTTAGACTTCAGCCTCTGGTGTTATTATCAATAAAATGTAACAG
This sequence comes from Thermodesulfobacteriota bacterium, assembly GCA_034660135.1. Lineage (GTDB taxonomy): Bacteria > Desulfobacterota > DSM-4660 > Desulfatiglandales > Desulfatiglandaceae > JAYEIR01. The sequence goes on along the minus strand of JAYEIR010000185.1, from coordinate 27,548 downwards.
CTCAAAAAAACAGTAGCACTTTAAAAGGCTCACGCCTGAATACCTTATTCGGAGTTTGCCCGTAATGCTTTTACCCCGATTTATTGAGCTGTTACAATAAAATCCTATTCTTCATGCCCCTTTATTAATCCAGAATGTAGATTGCCCCATTAGTGGCATCCACCTTTATCCGTTGCCCGGTTTTAATCTTTTCGCAGGCAACGAAGCTGTTTATTATAGTGGGCAATCCATATTCCCTACCGATGATAGCAGTGTGAGAAAGGGTTCCTCCTCTATCCCCGATAATCGCTGTAGCTATCCCAAAGACAGGGGTCCAGGCTGGATTGGTACCAGGGCACACCAGGATTTCACCCGGCTTAAATTCACCAAGGTCCTCGTAGTGTATTATCACTCGGGCAATTCCCTCGACCTCACCCGGGCATCCACAAATACCCATAATATCAGCATTAAGCTCCGGTCTCGGTACAGGCATATCACCAATGATGATCTTGACCGCAATGGGGTCTAATGCCGGGAGCATATCCTCACCTACTGCCTCTTCAAAACCACCTGGACGGTCTGTATAAACAGGAGGCCTCCATTCACCTTCCTTTTCAAACCTGCTTACCCATCCCTCCCAGTCAGCACGACGTCTCCTTGTTATCCACCGCAAATCATTCAGGTGCGGCAAAAGTATGCTGCTTTCGATTTCCCATGGGTTCAGCATAAAAACATCGTCAGGCCGGTCTATGGCTCCTCCTTCAGCAAGCTTCTTCCCAATCGCCAGGTAGCCTCTGCGCATTATTGCCTGGATAGTCATTTCACAAAAGAGGTCGTGCTCTTCACTGTACACGGTGGCACGTTGCCCCAAATTTATCAAAGACAGGAACCACTCCTTATCCTCGGGTGGAACCTTATCAAGCATCGCTTTGACCGCCTTCTCCCTTTTTACTGAGAGTTCCCTTCTCTTCACATCAAGGATGTATTCCTCATCAGCCACTGAACCCCCCATTATGAGGTCTTTGATTATCTTTATCGGAATACTTGGCTCCTCCAGCCAGTAGGGGTCAACAAGGTCATTCATACGCACCATCCTCCATCCACGAACCTGGAGGAAGTCCATGAATGTCTTTGCCCAATCCTTTCCCCTGGCTTCTTGCTCCAGCTTGGAAATTATATCCTCAGGCTTATTCTCCTTGAATATATCACCGAGCCCCATCTCAACAGCCTGCTTGCCTAATAGCCATAATTCTTTGTCGACTTTATATATCTCGTTATCAAACCCACTCATCATGTCCTGGAACTCAGCCGTCTGGTCATTTATACCAAAACGTTTCTTGCACTCCTCCTCAAGGATTATCCAGGCGGAATAGGAGGTCTGCATCCCAAAGAAGTGGATCTCCCACATCTTCCTAAAGGCCGCATCAAGATCCCAACTATGATGCAGGAGGTCAAGGACCGTCGCCTTATCAGGATCAAATTCAATAAGTGTCTTATACATATCTGATAGCGTTTTCTTGTTCTTTTCCCAAATGCCATCAAAATCATCAATGTACGGGCGTATAGCCTCTTTGAATTTAGCCTCCCGCTGTTTTTTCTCTTCTTCATCTCTGACAATAAGGAAGGATACATAAAGCCCACCATCCTTATACCGCCACTCCCAGCCATAGCAAGTAGGCAGGTTCAACGATATATTCACCCACTTATTGCCAATGCCACAATGCCTGACCCAGAGATAGCCATATAAAGGCGTAAGCGGTGGCGAGGAATGTGTCCCATCAAGGAACAATGAGTGAAACATGGGTAGATCAACCTCCGGGATCAGTTCATATCCTGGGGCCATATCCCATATGGCGTTCTCCATTTTTGGCTTTTCAGTTTCCCATTTTTTCCACCTGTCATCAGGCGATAAATCACCATATGTGCTCGGCTTTCCGTATTCAGACATTTTTCTTCCTCCATCTTCTAAGGTTTATTTTATCTGCTCGTTCTCGCCTTTTTTCTGTTAATTCATGGCAATCACCCTCTTTCATCCTTTTAGAACCTAAATTGTATGTTTTTCAGCTTTTCTTTGGCCTTGGACAGATCAAGTTGATTAAACCCGCTTACTAACTTTCCAGCGAGTTGGTCAGTAACTGACTCCGACTTTTTTACTGCCACCTTTGCAGCACGAGTTTGAAGGTAAAATATGTTTTGGGGGAACGGGAGATCTTGGTCAATGGCCCATTCCATATCCTGTGCACAACCTGCAGTTTCCTCCAAGAACTTGGCTATTTTAGCGATTTCTTTAATCTCTTCATCACTTATGGAGGCTATGTTTTTCATATTTGCGGGCACTTCGGTCCACTCGGCTCCCTTTTCCGTATTCATTACACACTTTTCTTTCTTACCCACATGCTTAGTAATTATTTCAAGAGTCTCTTTATCCACAACGAATCCATCTATACTCTCTGTTCCGCTCACGACGCCTTCCCCCAGGCCCCAGTTGGATTCAATAATAATTTTTGAGGCGTCACCGCTGACAGGTTCTACTGTAAAACCAATTCCTGAAGCCCGAGCATTAACCATCTTGGGGATTGCAACCCCCAGTTCATCTCCGAGAACCGGAATATCCTTATTTATCCTAAATGCAACAGCCCTCGGCGTATAAGCACTGGACCAGACTTTTTTTATCTTATCCAGGACATCGTCTATGCCTTGCACATTGAGAAAGGTCTCAAACATACCCGGCCTGCTTGCCGTCCCTGCTGACCTAACTGAGACGGCCATATCAGTGAGCCCCGTCTTCTCACAGAGTTCTCTATAGTATGCAGTTATGGTATTTTTAATATCCAGAGGCATATCTTTGGCCTCTATTATGTCCCGTATGGTCTTGCTGACCTTTTCAAACTCCCCAATACCTTTACCTTTAAGTTCACCAAGATCCTTTGCGCAGCCTAATATTTCCTCTAATGCACCTGTTTCGCGGATGAATTTTCGGTACGTATCTATAGAAATCACAAAACCAGGAGGCACAGGTAGACCCATATGAGTCATTTCTCCAAGATTTGCACACTTTTTCCCGACGATATCATTATATTCAGTTCCAATTTCCTCAAACCAAAAACATGATTTTTTTTCTACTTCTGTCTTCTTATTAAGAGATTGTCTAAAATCTTTAAAAAATTTATCTTTCTCTTTCCAATCAGCACCATACTTATCATCAAAATATGGAGTCAATCGATCAAGAGACTTAAGCCACCATAATCGTTTGCCTCCTCCGAGAACTACATCTTCGAGCAAATCTTTGAGTTCCAACATCATTTCCTTGGGCAAGAAAGAGATAGCCCCAAGTTCGATAGATTTTTGAAGTGCATCGGTCGTCACTGCATGGGCCGTAAGCATAACAGCTCGAAAACCTTTTAAATCGGCAATTTTCAGGAGTTCATATCCATTAACCCCCATAATATCTAAGACTACAGCATCATAGTTATTACTCGAAAGTAATTGTACAGCAGTATCGTAATCAACAGCCTTATGGACAGTGCATATATCCAGAATGTCCTCCACTGTATCGAGGACATCCGGTTCATCGTCAACTGCCAGAATGAGCTTATTTTTTAAAGGACTTTCTGCACTCATTGTTTTTTACCTCCCTATCACACATTCCAAAATATTCCACCACATCAAGTTAAGGGGTTGGCCGGGCTTTCAACACCGATGACTACCTTTTCTCCTAATCCCTAACCCGACCAAGCCGGAACTCCTGTTCAGGTTAAAGGACCGGTGGCAAAGAGTAATTTATTTTCCGGGCTGAGCGGGTCAATCCGAGGGTCAATTTCATTAAACAGAATTCTCACCCCAGCCCACGAGCACCGACATAATCTCTTGCCAAACCAGGAGATAACTCCTCAACAGATGAGTCCCCCCTTGAGAGGCCAACCCTTAAAGTTTACCTCTTCCAACCAAACATCTTGCTACTTTTTAATGCATAAATCTGCCGCCATCTACCAACAATGTCTGCCCGGTAATAAAATCGCTCTCAGGCGAGGCCAAAAAAAGCAGAGCACCTGTCAAATCCCCTGGTTCTTGCATACGACTGAGCGGTGTCTTGGATGTGTCGTATTTGGTTATATCGGCAAGCCCTCTACTTGCCTCGGTGTCAGTGAAGCCTGGAGCTATGGCGTTTATGCAAATCTTGTAGGGACCCAGCTCCCCAGCCAAGGCACGCGTAAGGCCTATTATCCCGCCCTTGGATGCCACGTAATGAGGAAAGCCGTTAGATCCGGTAAAAAAGGTTTCAGAAGATATATTGACGATTTTGCCATACCCCTGTTCTTTCATGTACGGGAAGACGGCTCGCGTAGCAAGGAATCCCCCCTTAACATTTACCGCCATCACAAGGTCCCATTCTTTCAGGTCAATTTCATAGAAAGGCTTTCGTTTGAGGCCATCATATATGGCTGCATTGTTCACCAGTATATCTATCCTCCCGAACTTTTCAAATGCTGCACTGGCCATAGCCTTTGTGTCCTCTTCGCTTGACACATCGGCCACAAAAGATATGGCCTCAGCCCCAAGCCCTTTGATCAGCCTGACCGTCTCATTAAGGTCATCCTCATCTCGCTGGTTTGCCACTATATTCATCACCATGAGCTTGGCGCCCTCCTCTGCCAGCCTCATGGCAAAGACCCTTCCAAGGCCCCTGGCGCCCCCTGTCACAATTGCCACCTTATTATTTAGACGCATTTATTCCCCCTTGTGGATTGCAAAACAATCGAATTAGCAAAATACCAATCATGAATTAATGCTGTCCCACCTTCATCTACCGTATCATAGGCATAATAAAATTGTCATCGTCTCGTATGCCGCTAATTATTGAGCTGTTACAGTTAACATTTAGAAGGCTTTTCTTATAGTCCCCTAAGCATCAGCCTTTTGTGGTCCCTCCCGCTTATAAAGCAGGAGGGTACCCACAATTTATTACTTTTCCGGCGCCCGTAAGCCATAGTCTTCAGCTATTAACTGATAACAGTTGTAACTTGTCCCACGCCCGATAGCCGGCCCACCTGCCACACCTGAGGAACACATATAAAGACCCTTGATAAATGTCCGAAGCCCTCCCGGCAGACCTCTAAAACGCCCACCCTGAGAGCCGCCGCAGTTGCCCTCTGACCAGCCACCTTCTCTCATATCCAGATGAGTATCCTGTATACCAATAGGCGTCTCAATAGCTTCTGCGATAAAATTGTCCTTGGTCATGTTGGGAGCGTATTTCTGCCATTGTGCAATCATGGAATCATAAAATTCATCATGCAGGTTGCGCCACTCTTTCCTGGAAAAAATTCGAGCAGGACAGGTAAATTCCTCGATATGGATAGTATGTTTGCCTTCAGGTACACGGCTTTTATCCCAAATGCTGTCCGGCGCCGTCAAACAGAAAAACTTGGAAGGCATGCCCAGCAGGAAGATTTCATGCATGTATTTATCTTCCATATAAGCCAGATCCTTAGGCATCCAATAGGTACGAGGTGTGGCAGCTATATCAGGGTTGTCTTTGGCAGCTATATATTGGGGAAGCTCATGCACGGCCACAGGTCCCCAGAAAAGCTGTGCGCGATCAAAGAAATACGTATCTATCTTACGCCTCATCTGGGTGGTTAGATGTTTTTCTCCAATCATACGATTGAAAAGCTGGGGGGTGGCATTATCAGATACCACCATTTGCTTGGCCTCAATCTCGGTGCCGTCCAATAGTTTGATTCCCTTGGCCTTACCATTGTCGATAATCACTCTATCCACTTCGGAATTGATAAAATATTCAGCGCCCAGTTTTTTACCTGCCGAGATAAGGGCATCCGTAATAGACTGCGTTCCCCCTTTGGGAATGGCCGCCGTCTCCCATCCGAAGACCAGATGGAGAGTCGCAAAGGCAAACATAATACCCGGCACATCGTCCGATTGAAGGCCACAGGAGGTGAGAAACCCTCTCAGCATTAAAAGCCTGAGTTCATCGCTTTCGAAGAAATAGTGTACGAGCTCCTTTGCAGTCATGTATTGCATGGATGGGTCAATCCCGCTTTTAGGATTGGTCACCAGTTCTTCCAAACTATCAGGAACCCCATAAGGGGTAGGTACCGCGTACCTGTGCTTGCCAAATGCCGGTCGGATCACTTCTTTATATTTTTCCGTCCAATAAAGATATGCCTCTGCATCCGCCTTGGAAAAACGGGAGATTTGCGCATGGGTCTTTTTCACATTTTCTTCGCTATACTCTGTCCTCCCTGTTTCTGGGTCCACTACCGGAAAACCGGCATAAGCTACATAGGAGGTTTCATCATCAAAGATTGCTGCCTCATTTGTATCAGGAAAGACATACTCCAGCCCCTCATCGCGAAGATTAAATTCCTTATAAGCAGGATGACCATAAAAACGCGTAAAATGGGCACAAAAGTTACCTCGAAACCCAGGCGCGGGCACGTCATCAAAGGATACAGCACCTCCGCCAAAATGATCAAGACGCTCAAAAACTCCTACTTTCAAGCCAGCTTTAGCCAGATAAGGGGCAATAGTCGTCCCATGATGCCCCCCACCGATAATAACCGCATCGTAAACCTTGTCTGCCATTGTATCTACCTCCTGTCCTTGTTAAGATGAATGAATACTAATGATAATAAAACTGACCTCAGGCTCGGAGATATGCCGGTCGAAGATCCCACCTTAAAGAAGGGAAGTCTCCAGATCCCGAACCGTAAACGTTGAACCGCTCAACGCCTGTTTGAAAAACATCATCGGAGAGACTTGAAAACAGCCGCCAATTTATCAGCTATTTCATCAGGTGTGCCTTCTATGAACTGGCAATCCCTTCCCATATTAGGCGGCGAAGAGAGCACCATGATCCCCATCTTCTCCAGCGTTTCCAGCGATACACCAAGATCCTCGGCGCTCCATGATGGAATGGAACCTACCCCCCTGAGCATTTTCAGCATCTTGGTCCTGGAAATATATCGCAGTTCGCCAACTTCATTGCTCACCGTTACCAGTGCAGGCATCTTGGCCCTCACCTGTTCATATCCCTCAGAAATGTTCTTTTTGACCAACACACTCCCGTCTTCTATCTTGATCTCGCGGGCAAGGCTGATGCATGGAAGCCCCAGTATTTCACCGAGAATCAGGCCGACCTGACCGGAATCCCAGTCACCGGCTTGTCTCCCAGTCAAAACCAGATCAAATTCGCCTATCTTCCTTATGGCACCCGCCAGGGCACTGGCGATGGAATGGCTGTCAAGCTTTTCAAAAGCGTCATCTTGCAGAAGGATCAATTCATCAGCACCGGCTGCCAGGCTCTTTCTCAATACCGTGTCCGAGACCTTCTTGCCCATGCTCAAAACAGTGACCTTCGCGCCGAGCTCTTCCTTAATCTGAAGGGCGACTTCCAGGGCATTTTCATCAAATGGGCTGATGACCGGCGGTGCATCAACGACAACTTCCATATTTTCAGCATTCACACTGACATCCGACAAAGGAGCCTCAGGGTCAGGGATCTGTTTTGCACAGACTATTATTCCTAACTCTTTCATGATAGTTCCTCCAATCTCTTTACAAGAGCAGGTACAACCTTTTCATAATCTTCAACAATACCATAATCGGCCACATTAAACATGTTACAGCCCGAATCCGTATTGATGGCGATTATCTTTTTAGACTGAATCATGCCGACAAGGTGCTGAATAGCCCCCGATATTCCCACTGCGACATATATATCCGGGGAAATCATGGTGCCGGTCAGGCCCACCTGATGGTCGGAAGATATCCAGCCTTTGTCCACAGCCACTCTGGTGCATCCGATCATCACATTTCCAAACGATTTGTTTAGCGCCTTTGACAGGTCCTGGAGTATCTCAAACCCATCCTCATCGCCCAGCCCCGCGCCGCCTGAGATCACCACGTCCGCTTTGTCCAGCGCAACGATCTCCTCTTCGACGACCTTGATGGATTCCACCTTGATCATGGATTCATCGATTTCGGGAACCATATCCACTATCTCGCCTTTCCCACCAGCCGCCTCGGCAGGATCAAAGACTTTTCCCCTCACTGTCGCTAATTGCGGCTCGCCAGGGCACTTGAACACGGAAATAGCGTTGCCGCCTGAAACCGGCTTTGTCCGCAGCAGAAGGCCGTCTTCAGAATCAATTGAAAGATCAATGCAATCGGTGGTAAGTCGAGTGTTCAAGCGACAGGCCAACCTCGGACCCAGCTCCATACCAATTAAAGAGTGGTTCAGAAGAACAATTTTCGGGTTGATCTTCTTGCACGCCTGTTCCAGCGACGCAAGCCACAGATCAGCGCAGAATCCTTTCAATAAGGGGTGTTCCAATTTGTAAACTCGATCCGGACCATAGGAGGCAGCCTGTTCGGCCACCGCTGAAACCGCATCCCCCATTAACAGGACGGAAAGACCCACACCAAGATCATCGGCGAGCTTCTTTCCTCCTCCTAACAATTCAAGGGTTCTTATGTTCAATGAACCCTCTTTCACCTCTCCCAGTATCAGCACATCACCCATCCTGATCCTCCTTAAAAATAAAATATTATCGGTTTACATTGAGATTTTAGACCTTCATCATTTACACTTCCAATGCCTGCAAAACCAGCTCATTTAGATCCATGACCCTGAGGCTCTCGTTCAGGCCTGCAACTTTGCAAGCATCCTCCAGCATAATGCGGCACAAAGGGCATGCAGTTACGAGGATCTGCGCGCCGCTTGCCTCGGCCTCCATAATCCGGACGTGACTCATCTTGACTTCACCATCAAGCTCCTGCCACATCCTTCCGCCTCCTCCACCGCAACAAAGGCTGTCGGCCCCGTAGTGTGCCATTTCCACAAGCCGGACCCCGGGGATCGAACGAATAATCTCCCTCGGTTCATCAAAAATCCGATTGTACCGGCCAAGGTAACAGGGATCATGATAGGTGATCACTGCCTCTACCCCATTCTTGAATCGGAGTTTTCCATCGGCGATCAGCTCCCGCAAGACCAAGGTGTAATGGCGCGCCCTGAAAGGTGCGTCAGGGTATTCATTTTGAAAGGTATGAAAGCAATGGGGCGAAGAGGTCACCACATCGGTAATGTCATATTTGTCAAAAAGGTCGAGACACTTCTCCTTCTGCTCCACAAAGAGGCCCAATTCGCCCGCCCGTCTGGCAATATCCCCGCAGCAGGGCTCTTTTTTACCAAGGATGCCGAAATTGATCCCGGCCGATTGGAGAATCTTTGAAAACGACAGAGCGATTCCCTGGGCCGTGTCATCAAAGGAGGTGGTGCATCCCACGAAATAACAGAGGTCCACTTCCGCGTCTCTTTTTGCGAGATCAACCAGACCCATTCCCTCTGCCCAGGCACCCCGATTCTTTTTCGATGACTCCCATGGGTTGTCGTATCTGAAGAGTTTTTCCAGGGTCTGGTTCATAAGCTTGGGCACATTGGTTCCATCCTCCACGGCAGAAGCCCTTTTCTTCATCACGGCCTCAAAGGCAGCGCCGTAGATAGGACAGACCTCCAGACAGGCCCGGCAGGTAGTGCAATACCAAAATTTATCGTCCACCTCGATTTTTTCACCCCTGCTCAGAAATCTGATATCCCCCAATGGAGAGTGCTCCTGCCACAGGTCCCTGTGCATCGCCTGGACAAAATCCCGAGGGGAAAAGGGCTCGCCAGCCCCTGCAGAGGGGCAAACCTCCACACACCGCCCACAACGCATGCAGGCATCAAAAAAAATCGAATCACCGAGATCAAATTCTCCGGTCTCTTCTTCTGCATCCAGCGTGACTGGTTTACCGGACCCCTGAAAATAAATACTCGCAGGCGACCCTACGATATGAAAAAGCTTGGTAAATGGGATCACTGCAATAAAACACAGGCTCAGGAGCACGTGCCCCCACCAGAGATATGGATAAAGGGCTTCGGCCGTAACGGCTGAAAACGGCGCGCTCATCCATCCGCCCACAAAGGACCAGACACCCCAGACGGGATGATGGGAGGCCAGTCGGAGGCCCTCCAGTATAAAACCGGAAAGCGCAACCAGCAGGAGCAACACTGGTACCAAAGCATCTTCCAACCTTCTTTCAAGCCGGGGAACACGCTGTATGTATCTACGGATGAGTGCCCATATAATCCCCACCAGAAACATAATCCCCCCCACCTCCATGGTTAGGGAAAAAACTATATAAATAGTGCCCTTTAAGAATGGAAAAAACCATTCATGAACACACAGAATAGCAGTGCCGATAAGAAGAGACAAAAAACCCCAAAACAAAAAAAGATGCATAATACCCGCGGCGATCTCGCCAAGAAGCACGCGTCGCCCAAGGAGGGTGTCCAGGATTGTCCTCTTGAGTGCCTCCCAAGAAAATGAAACCTCCAGAGATCGCGCACTCTTTTTCCAGACACAGATGTGGGCGACCATGCCTGCCAGAAAAATCCCTGTAGCCAATGCCGCCAACGCATAAAAAAACCAAACATTCTCGATTTGCCAAAACGTGTTACGATAGGGTGTCATGGAATCTATCTCACCTTAGTATATAGCGCTCAAAAACAGTTGAAAAACATCCCCGCCTGCAAACCCCGTTAAATAAACCCTTCCGTGGAAAAAGAATGGGTAGAAATTCCTAAATTCATGTTGGGCACAATAATGAGGTTTTTTTTGTTGACGTGTCAATTCATTTATATTTATATTATTATAAGAATATTTATAATTCACCTTACAGAAAGGTTTTTACGAAGCTACTATATTTTAGCTGGTTTCCGGTAATTTTGACGAATGTGTAGTCGCAGAATAAAAGCGATTAGACAAGGTGGGAAAGGGCCATCCGGGCAAAAAGCTTTTGATTACGCAGACAGCGCTGGCAATAATGGATATCGTGGAAGATTATGGAAAATAGAGCTACAGAAATTTGCAAATAAAACAAGTGTCACAATTTTTGTTTGTTTGTTATCTACCCCATTGGATAAGCAAATAGAACAAAATTGAGCATAGATTACTTTCCTACCTAAAACCAGCATAAACTATTCCCTTATATGATTTGTCCTATGAGAATCAACCTCAACCAGTTAAAATCTTTTTTTCTTGCGGTAAGAGAAAAAAGCATTACCAAAGCCGCTGAGTTCCTCTATATCACCCAGCCGGCAGTCACCATGCAGTTAAAGTCCTTAGAACAAGACCTGGATCTCAAACTTTTCAGGAAATTTGGCAAAAGCTTCGAGCTTACGGATGTGGGAGAAGAGCTGTTTGATTATGCAGCGCGGATATTTGAGATCGTAGAGGAAATGGATTATGTCTTGAAGGGCTATTCAAACCTGTCCCTGGGGTCACTCACCATAGGCACTACCAGCAACTTTGCAAGGCACCTTATGCCAATCCTTCTTTCTGATTTTCAGAAACGCTATCCCGGTGTTAAGATATCCCTGAAGGTGGGGAGTTCCCAGAAAATTGCAGATGACGTTATGGCGTTCAAATACAATCTCGGCCTTATTGGAAAGCTTCCTTATCAAAGCAAGTTGAATATGATACCCTATACAAAGGTAGAATTCTGTTTAGTGGTACCACCACAGCACAAATTCACAAGGCGTAAAAAAGTCTCCCTTAAAGAACTTGTGAATGAATCTATTATCATACGGGAGCAGGGCTCTGGAGCGAGGTACGCCTTACTCTCCCTGCTCAGTTCTTATGACATAAAACCATCCCTCCTCGTTGAGGCCGAAAGCGTAGAATTCATTAAGGAATATGTCATCAATGGACATGGCATATCCTTTCTCTATAAACCCGAGGTCCAATTAGAGGTCAAAAAGGGGCTTCTAAAATCCATTGATATCGAGGAAGGACCTGTTTTTGTGCAAACCGATATCATTTTCCCCGAGCATGTTGAGCTCTCTCCACCTGCCCAAGCATTTCTGCAGCTGATTAAAAATAAGGCGTGATATGCTGGGGCATTTGGATTTGGGACAAGTCCTAAGCCGGATAAGACGGAATTTTGGATTGCAGATTTCAAACACAAAACATCGAAAAACGTGTTTGAACAGGCTTTTCGTTCAGTCACTCAGATAGATGCGTCATTCATCCTTACCCATGAAAGATCAATAGACTCCCAATAATCCTTTATGTCTTGCAATTTTTTCCAGATACCTAAATGAGATCAGACCCACAGTAATATACACGGTGGAATTTACAGCCAGAACCAACAAATCGCCACTCTCCATGATAAAAGAGAAAGGTCTCTTTTCAACCATAAGGAGGCGTAAGATTTTTAACCCTTCGGTCATAGGCAAGGTCTTGCAAATTAATTGCAACCATGAGGGAAAATTCTCAATAGGGGTAATGGCGCCGGTAAGGATGAGAAAACCGAAGCGGACCACCATGGTTACAGAACCAAGCCGTTTATAGATTAAGGCCAGCCCTCCGAAAAAAAAGCCCAGTCCATATAATCCCAGCAGCGTCAAAACAAAGACAAATCCTACTGAAAAAGCCGGTAAACTTAAAGAGATCCCGGTCGTGAGCATAATGGTAATTAGAACCAGGCCTATCATGATGCAATCAATAATAGTCTTGCCGATGGCCCGCCCACACATATCGACAATAAGACCTGATGGGCTCAGAGCAATCTGCTCCATTACACCAATATGCGATTCATCACGGACAGCGCTGCTGAAGTGGCCTACCGAATTAAGGGCAAAAAGCCAGAGTATGAAGCCGACAGCCTGATGGGCAAGATCCGTGGAATTGGCTGCCTGGGAAGCTATCTGCCCTGAAAATCCCCGGCCTGCAAGAAAGAAGCCCATAAACAGGATGTATACCATGACCAGACCGGAAATGGATTCAATGAAGTACCTTCGCAATGTTATGAATTCCCGCAGGACTTCGCCATACAATACATAAGTAATGTTGACGATCCTCTCAGGCCTCAACCATCTTGACAAAGATATCCTCCAGATTTGGTTCAACTTTAGTCATGGACAAAATTCTGACACCGTCTCCCCTTAAGAATTCAATGGCCTCAAAAAGACAATCTTCCCTGTCCATTACGAGGCGGATAAGGGATTCGGCCTTTTCGGCGTCGGAATGAATAACCTCAACATCCCGGAATATGGGCAGTGTTTTCAGAAAAGACGTATCAAATCTACCCTTCAATCTGACCTCATAGTACTCACGACCAAAAGCGCTGCATAGTTTTTCGGCGCTATCTAATGCAATAAGCCTGCCCTGATTGATAATAGCCACCCGATCACATATCTCTTCAACAACATCCATCTGGTGTGTTGTCATAAGAACCGTCTTGTTCTCCTGCTTAGCCAATCGAACAATACATTCCTTTACCAACCGGGCTCCATGAACGTCAAGCCCTAAGGTGGGTTCGTCAAGGAGAACAAGGTCAGGGTCATTGATAAAGGCCAGCGCAATAGCCAACTTCTGCTTCATTCCCTTGGAGAGGTTTTTGACCAAATCATCTCTCTTATGCTCAAGTTGAAACAGGTCAAGAAGTGCATCACATCTCTCCTTCAGAACATGGCCGTGGACATGTTTAAGGTATCCGAAATAGGTCAGATTCTGTATGACCGTCATGGACCACAGGGAGTTTCTTGATCCCTCCAGCACAGCGCCGATTCGGGTCAGGGCATGGGAACGGTCCTTCTCCAATCGTTGGCCGTTGATTAAGACCTGTCCACATGTCGGCCTTATAAGTCCGCATATCATCTTTACGATTGTTGTTTTTCCGGCCCCATTCGGCCCCAGAAGTCCGAGGATTTCTCCTTTTTTGATATCCAGGCTAACGTCTTCAACCGCAATAAGACGTTGCTTCTTAAATAAATACCTGAACTCTTTTGTCAGGTTTCTTAATTCAATGCTGTACATCATGTGTCCGATATAAAGTGGGGGGTTTATGAAAGGTGTCTTTTATGTCTTTTAAGGAATTATATCCTATTGTTGATCTGAATTCAAATAATTCTTTACTAAACAATAACAGTTTAGCGCTCTGAAAAAATCAGCAACCTGACGCAAAGATTGGGCCTCCGGCTCATAGATGCGAGTCTCCACCTCGGATGGCAAAAGTGGGCGTTTTGAAATTAGCTCATGTTTGATTAACAGATTGGTTCTGGACCCCGGAAGCAAAGTCCTGGCCAGAGATGCCCTGAACCGGACAAGAAAAGACCTACTGAACCCTTCCAATCCAGCATCTTATAGACTTCAGGTTCGGAAAACCTGAAATGGGATCCGCACCGCTCATGCCTGTCAGAACATTTGCGTTTGCCTCCTCCCACCCCTGTGGGATATGTATCGTGTCGTGACGAATACGCTCGGTGAGGCGGATTTTCAGTTGAACGCTACCGAACCTGGTCCTTACTTCAGCCATTTCCCCTTCGAAAAGTCCATATTGAAGCGCAGTGTCCGGATGAATTTCACACTCGGGCTCAGGGGCCATCTTAGTTAGTTTGGGAATGTAACGGAATTGCCAGTGCGTGTAGCAGAGAAGATTTCCTCCTGTGGTCAAGATAAGAGGATACTCTTCCGATGGCTCGGGATCCTGGGAAAGCTCTTTCATGATTGGTGAAGGATCAAATCCCAGGTCTTTCAGCAACTCGGGGTAGAATTCCACTTTGCCGGAAGGGGTATGGAACCCATTTTCTTCGTATTTTCTGTACCTCCTCTCTTCATACACATAGACCCCCCCCTGAGCGACAAGATCGCGGTAAGTGAGCCCTTGACCCGCAAGCATATTATCAATGCCCTCGGCGCAGTTCCTCCACGGAAAGTACTCTCCATAACCCAACCTCCGCGCTAACTCCACCCAGATCATCTGGTCAGGTAATCCGAAACGAGGTTCAACCACCTTGCTTCTCAGGGATATGCAGGAGAGGTTTTGATAGACATTCACCCTAATTTCGTCCCTCTCGAGAAAAGAACACGCGGGTAAAATCACTTGGGCGTACCGGGAATCGGGAGACCGAACGACATCAATGACCATGAGAAATTCCAGAGCTTGAAGGGCCTCCATAGTACGCTTACTGTTAGGCCATTCCAGCGAAGGATTGCCTCCGGCAATAATCATGCCTTTCACAGGATAAGGTTTCCCGTCCAGAATTGCATCTGGAAGGCTGAGGGCGTGGGCTTCTTTTCGTGTTCTACAGAAGACAGGAAATGTTTCAATCCCTACAGGAGGGATAGAAGGTTCAGGAAGGGGCGCGGTGAAGTCTACGAGTTTCGGCTTCGGTGTAAAGAGATCACCACCAGGGACATCCAGATTCCCGGTAATCGCTTTGAGAAGGGCAAGGAGGCGAATGGTCTTCACGCCATGACCGTGGTGCTCGAGACCGTTTCCAGTAAATATCCCTGCAGGTTTTGTTGTCGCATAGATGCAGGCAACTGTCCTAACCGTTTCAGGTGAAATGCCCGTGATGCTTTGTCCACTTTCGGGGGAAAATGTCTGGTCTCTCAACACCTCGAAAAACGCCTGAAAGCCAGGGATCCATCTCTCCACAAAAGATTTGTCCCAGAGTTCTTTGTATACTATAACCTGCAACAGATTCATAATCAGCACTGCATCCGACCCAGGTTTTACAGCGAGATGGACGTCCGATTTCATGGCGGTTTCGGTTTTCCGGGGATCAACAACGATGAGTTGCCCCCCTCGTTTTCTGAGCTTTTTTATCTCGCCCGGGGGATAAGGCTCATGAGATATTATGGGGTTGCCGCCCCAAACAATCAGGAGGCGGGTGTTGGGGATATCCGGCTTGGTCAAGCCACCGTAGGTGAGTGTCTCTGCAATGGTCCTAGCCGTATTACAGATGGACCCGACACCGCAGAAATTGGGTGTCCCGTACACATTGGCAAACCGTTTCATGTAACTTCGGATCTCTTGATGCCCTACACCTTCTCCGTAGTAGATGGCCAGACTCTGAGGCCCGTACGTTTCCTTGAGCCGGAGCAGTTTTTTCGAAACATGGGCCAGCGCCTCATCCCAGGGCACTTCCCGTGACTCACCCTCTTCTCTGACTATGGGCGAGGTAAGCCGGAAGGGAGAATAAAAGAGATCCAGGGCTGAGCGGCCTTTTGCACACAACCATCCTTTGTTGAAAGGATGGTTTCGAAGACCTTTCACGCGCACGGGTTTCCCGTTTTCGACGGTGACCTCCATCCCGCACCCGTGGTCGCACATCCGGCAAAGAGTTTTCACCCGCTCAACGGGATGCTGCAAATCCAAACGAACCGACTCCTTTGATCTTGTTGTCTTCCATCATCTCGATCTGAAGTAATTGTAAAGAATAGGCCGATTCACCTCTACCCCGAAGGTCTTGAAATAAGGATAACATTTAGAGAGCAACATAAACACAATCGGATTGGGAAGGTCATCTTTCTCTTCATCAAGGGTATCGAAATTGCCGCCTCCCTTGGATATAACGAGGTCTGCCCTGCCTACCCAATCTTTTACCGTGTCGGAGCACCGCCTGAGAATGGTTCCCGGCAAGGGTCCCTGCAACCCGTTCTCAATGACCGTTGCAAGTCGCTCCATTCCCACTAAATGCGCTTCTTTTAACGTGGCATCATTCATGGCAGGCACACTCTTGACCACTAAAATGAATTCCATGTCAAAAAATGCCTTCACTGTCTCGATGAATAGCCTGTCAAATACGATTTCACCGCAATTGTCCGCAAAGTAAAGAATGCTCTTGCTCCCCTGAAGGTTTTTTTCTAACTTTTCGTATTCGTGCTGATCCAGCGGAAAATCAAGACTGTCGTTTAGCGATTTCTCGATATCTGCCATGTTCTGAGGAACCATAAAATCAATGGCGTTACCGATAATGGCAAGCCTTGTTGCCGTATAGAGCGGGTTCTCAGAGCTATCCACCAGTGACTTAAGCCGGGGATAAAGCGCCATGGCCACCTTGTTCTGCCGATCTTTTTCCGAGGCAAATGGATCCGGATCATTCAAGGCCCGGCTGAGTTTCTCCATAACCAGCTCAATAACTTCCGCGCTCGTCACGCCCCAGAAGCGGCCTTGCAACGAAGGGATTTCAAGAATCTCGGAATAGAGATCTCTGATCCTATCCTCGTTGAGGGATAATCGCCTCAGAACCGAGATGGACATGTTTAAAACGCAAGGTATGCAGTCCGGCTTAAGTAGCATAAAGGAATGCCTTTCCCTATAATTTCGTCATCATTTCGCTCATGAGGTAGGGTACTTCAATTTGGCCCGTGGGGGCGAGTATCCGGCTACTGTAATCCGTTTCAAATTCGTTCTTGAGTTTGCTCACCAGAAGTCTGAACTCCGATGGATGGCCTTCGCAATTTCCATAATCCCCCTGCCCGTGCTCTCAGGCAGCGTCTTGGTTCCCATACCGACAACGAGGCACCACCCGGCGGTGATCGGGCGTGACCTCTCCACTGACCACACTTTCTCCAAACCACCAATTGCCATCCATAAGAACTTTGGACTTATCTATCGTGGTGGGAAAAACGGTGGCGACCACTCCCGTGGACTTGGCATTGACCATTTTGAGGAACGCCACCCATAGGGGCGTTTTCTCCATATCCATGCCACTTTCCGATCCTGAAGGCGATAGCCCTAGTCGCGAAAAGAATTTTACTGGGCAACACTTTTGGGCCAGGGGTTACCATGTTTCTACCGTAGGCAAAGACGAGGAGGCAATCCGCAGATATATCAACGAACAAGAAAGAGAAGATCGAAGGATCGATCAGCTAAATTTCTTCAGCTAAATTTCTTCAGATAAATTGCCGTCACCTTTGAGGTAGCCCATGGTTTTTCAACCGCTTTGAGCGGTTCACATATTTCAAGCCTCCGGCTGTGCCGGAGGTATTTGACTCGCTCCTGTTATTTCTAACTGCTTGGTTCTCGGTCAGTTTATACTAATCCGCACCGGTCACCCATCGGGATCAAGGCTGGTGTGCTTTAGGCAGAATGCTTAAAGTTAAAGCACGGCCCCTTAGTCAGGTTAGCAGACCCCAGAAAATTGTCGTCCCCATGCCCTGTTCAATCGGATGTGTTACAAATCTGATGGTTTTACATGGTGGACATGTAGAGTATTTTTTTTAACCTTTTCAGGAGCTTGTCAACGTTTTCAGGATGAGTGATGGGGGTGACGGGTTGCCACTTCCGCCAATCACCGAGAATATCATCATAAAGAACCGAACATGCCCTGGATATCTGAACTTTCCCGGTTCGGCTAACTTCTGGCATGCATATCTCAAGGGCCTCCCGAATTCGGTCCCGTTCCGGTTCGTCTTCTACATGGAATACAACCACACTGGTTTTTACGTCTGAACGGCCACTGCCAAGTTTCCCGTAAACATGCCCTTTGGGAAACCTTTTCTCAAACGCACTGAGTAAAGAAAGACACTCATCGATCCCATCCAGGATGGCTGTAATTTTCCAACAATCATAAGCGGTCCCAAGCCTGATTTCAGTTTCATCATCTTTCAATTGATGATATAGATTTTGTATGCATGGAAGGCACCTGCCGTATATATTCGCTTTCGTCTTCTTCAGGTGGGGATGACTCTCAAAGCTGACCCAGAAATTACCGTTCTTACTGGACGGGATTTTATCAAGATATATGCGCCATTCCGGCTTACTCATAAAAACCAATAGACCCCATTGTATGTGCTGAGTTTGCCGAAGATGCAAGGCGACCGTTGAACAATGCTATAAGATCATAAAAACTTCCCAAAACGGCTCTGGGACTTTCACTGATCAATGTATCCCTGTCGTCTATACCGGTTGATACTGCCACAGGTACAGACCCGGCGCGTTTAGCAGCGACGATATCGTCAATCGAATCACCGATTGCGAGACAATCATTGGGTGATAGATCCAAGCGTCTTGCACATTCAATAATGAGGTCTGGAAAAGGCTTTCGTCTTTCTACCTCTGCAACTGTTACGATAGTATCCACCAGGTGGTCAAGGCCCTTTATTCTCATCCGCTCCCACTCGTAATTCACCCTGGTGTTTCTGCCGGTTGCAACTCCTATTTTCATATTTTTTTCTTTGAGAAAATCAAAAACCTCTCTGACACCTGGAAACAGGGGAAGCTCCAAGTCGATCTTTCTAAAGCGTTCTAAAATACTCATAGCCACTTTTTTAAATATGACATCATCCCCCCCAGGAATGAGCTTCCGCAACATCTCTTTGAGATTAATACCATCACCAAGATACTTGAACATCACATCTCTCGTTACCGGTGGCTGTCCAATTTCCGCCAAGACCTCATTTAGAAGCATCAGATAATGTGAAAGGGAATCAAGGATCGTACCATCAATATCAATGACCACTCCCTTGAGATAGTGACCTTCAAGAAACAACATAATCTCTCTGTAATTAGCTGTTAGCTATTAGATATTAGCTGCATAAAATCATTTAGTTATCAGACAATACAGTTTCATTAAAATGAAAGTTTCAATTCAGCGTAAAGTTATACAAATGCTTGTAGTCTTTAAGCTAACGGCTAATTGCTAAAGCTAATTGCAGATTTAAGGTTGTCCCTTTTGACAGACTTTTCGATTACAAGTGTTACCATATCACCGTCCGTCACATCGAGGACCCCTCTCAGGCTCAGACCTGCAAGCACCTCGACAATCTTATTCTCATGGACGTTCACATTTTCAGCAGGCACCACAATAGCCCCTTTGACCCCCCCTATATTGACAGGCAGGACAGTTGCAGCACAAAAATTGGGATCCGGCGGTATCAATTTGAAACCTTCCTCTCGTTTTAACGCTTCTACGATCGATATATCATCTTCTTCGATCTCAATGTTCAGCGTTCCAGGGTATGGTTTGAAGCCCAGCTTCTGCATACACTGTTCTTGCACCCAGTCTAATTGAGTAAAATAAGCCGCCTTTTCAACCCCACTGACAACCTTTCCCGTGAGCCCCAACACCTTATCCATCCGATAACCCATAATCTCCAAAAGTCGCCCCACGCCAAAGCCGACTTTTTACGAGTCCGTCAAGCTGTTAATCATTCGTTTTTTTCTGAAACCATTTACCCATCTGAAAGTCATCTGGAGAATCGGGCAAAGTGCCCACAATTATGGAGTTCAGCTTCCGGATAACCTGATGTTTTTCACCGAGAATAGGT
>JAYEIR010000185.1:0-7340 GCA_034660135.1 Thermodesulfobacteriota bacterium | reverse complement strand
CTGTTAATCATTCGTTTTTTTCTGAAACCATTTACCCATCTGAAAGTCATCTGGAGAATCGGGCAAAGTGCCCACAATTATGGAGTTCAGCTTCCGGATAACCTGATGTTTTTCACCGAGAATAGGTGTAAGGGATTTGACCGCCCTACCCGCGGTCTTATCTAATGAATATTGAAATTCGTTACGAACCTCTGGTGTCAAGTGTTGATAGGCTCCCACTATATTATTGACCCATTTGGGCAGACTATCAGGATCAATCCCTTCTC
This sequence comes from Thermodesulfobacteriota bacterium, assembly GCA_034660135.1. GTDB lineage: Bacteria > Desulfobacterota > DSM-4660 > Desulfatiglandales > Desulfatiglandaceae > JAYEIR01. Next base: position 7,074 of record JAYEIR010000185.1, on the reverse strand, counting down.
TGTGATAAACATATCCCTCAAAAGCACCTAATGATGCGGCAAATTCGTATATTTTGGTATAGACATGCATGATCTCTCCTCTATCCGTCTATATAATCTCTGAACGAAAACCTTAAAATGAAAACAAACACAACATCAATCATGAGGGTTTGCTGAGTTGGGATTGATTCCATCAATCCAAAATCCAAAATCGCGTCTGAACGGCCTTTTCGTTCAGACACTAATTACCTTGCCAGCGATTTCCATTTTGGATACGCTTCAACTTTTTTCGCCTCGTCATTTGTACCCCATCTCTTAAACAGGCCGGCATCAATCGAAAAAAGGTCCAGAGCCTTTCCGACTGTCTGATCGATCAAATCATCGATGGTTTTCGGTTTGTGGTAGAAGGCCGGCACAGGTGGCATGATGATGCCCCCGATCCGTGCTACGCGTTGCATAAGCTTTAGATGTCCTTCATGGAACGGCGTTTCTCTTACGAGAAGGACGAGCCTTCTTCGTTCCTTGAGGGTTACATCGGCTGCCCTCACAACGAGGTTATAGTTGTATGAATTCGCGATGGCGGAAAGTGTCTTTATGGAACATGGAGCCACAACCATTCCGTCAACCTTGAAGGAGCCGCTCGCAATAGCCGCACCCACGTTATCCACATCATAGACAGTTGAGGCAAACGGTTCAAGATCGGCCATCGTATAGTCTGTTTCAATGTGCATATTTCTGACGGCTGACTCGGTAATCACGAGGTGCGTTTCTACACCGCATTCGTAGAGCACCCTCAGCATTCTCACCCCATAAATGATGCCTGTTGCCCCTGATATTGCCACGACTATTTTACTCATGCAACACCTCCGATTGATCGTATGATGCTTTCGATCCTCTCGCGATTTCCCATTGCAACCTTCGCTCTCTCTTCGATATGTTTACCCTGCACCGTTGCATTGATCCCTATTTTTGTTACCCCGTACACCTCTTCTGCCAGGGGGTCTATGGGCTGCCCCTGCAGACGGTTCAGGATGATAATGTCCTCGTCGGCCTTACACCGGGTGATGAGGGCCCACTCTACATCCCTCAAGTCCTGTGGATCCACATCGTCATCAACGATGATGACCTTCTTGATCATGGGAAAAGAGAGCAGAAAGAGTATGAGGTTCCTTATCCTGTATTTCTCGCTGGTCTTGACATTTACGACAATAGATGACCCGAAGGTCTTCTGCACAAAGGTAATATCTGAAATGAAGGAAAAAAGTCGTTTGGCGCTCTCCTCGAGATGAGCGCGGCTCACAAAGGTAAGGTACATGTCAGATTCAGGACTTGTCGGAAGAAGGGCATGATAAATCGGCGAATCCCTGTGGGATATTCTCTCAACAACGATAGTGGGCGTCTCCTTCACGGTAAGGTAGTAACCACTAATCTCTCCCATGGGACCGTCTTGTTTTACCTTTCCCGCATCAACGTAACCTTCAAGGAAGAACTCGCCCGATGCCGGAACGTCTATTTCAGAGTCAAAGGACGAGAAAACCTCAACGCCCTTTCCCTTCAGGCCTCCTGCAACCTCCAGCTTATCCGTCCCAGGCGCCGCCTTGAGGGCCATGGAGAGAAAGAGGATCGGGTCAAGGCCTATGGTGATACTGACCGGCATTCTCTCCTGCCTGTTCTTGTATTTCTCGTAAATCGTCGTCAGGGGAGGGTTAAGGAGGGCAACCCCGAGGAGATTCTTCCCTCTGTATTCCATTCTGTGTATTCCTCTCCCTGCGACCCCGGTATCGGGGTCGAGAGAAGAGACAATACCCGTTGTGATAAACGGTGCCGAATCCTTATCGTAATGCTGCAAAATGGGAAGGAAGTCTGTAAGTTTTTTCCCTGTAATGGCTGTCGTGTGAAGGTTTCTTTCAGTGGTGTTTAATTTTTTTTCCACCTTCTGAATTCCACGCACAAAGAACTCGTAAGGATTTTCTGTTTCAAAGAGTTCCTTGAAGACATCATGGGAAGGCACGAGATTTGCCACAAGTTTGCAACTGTAACCTTCCACCATCTCGAAGAGCAACACCTTTCGCTCCCCGGAGAGCCTTTCAATGAGCGCAGGGATATCCTCCTTGCAGACTTCCTCCTTTATCCGCAGGACCCGGCCTGCCTTTTCCATCAGTCTCAAATAGTCTTTCAGTGAATCAACCATGCTACATCCCAGTTGGTATAACGTTGACGAACTCTATTATCTCTACTGAACAGGGGGTTTCGATAAGCTGCCCTCTCCCAAGCCGTATCCACAGGGTATCCGGGTATTTCTCGGGATCCTTCGATGCCTTGAACCGGGCATAGGTTGACCTGTATTTTCGCGTGCCTGGTGTCAGGTCTCGTATAACACCCAAAACCTCCTCATCTTCCTGCATATCTTTGAAATCTTTCTCTATAAAAGTATCGTATTCCATGGAAACCTCCTATTTTTTGAAACCGAATTTAGACCAATTGGAAAGCACCTTGTCCTGGATTTCTTTCGGATACACGTTATCGAAAGAAACCTTTATGGGCACCGAGGCCTGGGGCCATTCAGGAGGAAAGAGGCAGTCAAAGATGACCTTCGGTCCTCTCCCGTATTGCCTCTCTTCAGGGGATGCGTACGGGTTAAGAGGTGTTCCCACTCCATGTTCCTCAACCCTTATCCCTCTTACAGGATGGCACTTTGTGCTTAAGGCGTGAATGATCTCAGACCTGTTGTAGATGTCGGTTTTGTCATCCACGACGAGCACCATGTGGAACCATGGCCCGAGCTTGCTGCCAAATACGAGCTGCCCAATCTGGGTGGCGATGTTTGCATAGACCGGTTTCACGCCCACGACAACGAGATGATGGGTAGATTCCGGGAGCATGTAGACCCCGGTAATCGGGATGCCCTGATCCTTGAGCATTCTTTCCATCTCGAGCCCGAGAGAAAAGGATCTTAAGAGCTGCCCCTCATCCGTCGGGACCCCCATGTTTGACACGGGCATGATCGGTTTCTTCCTCATAGTGATAGCCTTGACCCTGTATACTGTTCTTTGGTCTCGTGGGCTTGTCCTATAACCGGTGTACTCACCGAAGGGGGCCTCTTCTATAGTGAGATTCGGCAGGATTTCACCTTCAATAATGATCTCTGCGTGGGCAGGCACATAGAGGTCGCAGGTCTCGCATTTCACGACCTCCGCCGGTTCACCCATAAGCAGACTTGTAAACTCGTCCTCAGGTATTGCAGCCGGTGCGCAGCTCGCAATGGCGGAGAGAGGATCCGGCCCAATCACTGTGGCAAAAGGCATGGGGAGATTTCTCGGCACGTATTTGTTATAGAACATCTTGCCCATGTCAGAGAAAGGCAGCACTGGTCCCACCATGGTCTTTTCATCGAAGAGCATCTGTCGGTACATGCCCCAGTTTATCGTATCCGTATCAAAATCTTTTGCCACTACGAAATGCCACGTACAAATATATCGTCCTCCGTCGCCATCGTGCACCATCGGGGCAGGAAGCTTAAAGAGATCGGCATCATCGCCTTTCAGGATGACTTCTTTACAAGGGGCACTTTTTTGGTCAACGATCTTTGGCTTTACCGGGACACCGGATGTTCTCTTGAGGTACTCTGCCGATATTTCCGGTATAGGTGTATCGGGATCCAGGCCAAAAGTGATGGCAAGCCTTCGGTATGTCGAGATAGGTGCCCCGAAGGCTTCAAAATCGGGATAGTCCGTGATGTGCTTAAAATGAGCTGCAGGAGCATCCTTTTCACAGATCCTTCTTACAATTGCACCAAGTTCGAGATCCCAGTGCACTTCCTGATCAATTGCAATGCAATCACCGGTTTTTTTCAACGCTTCAATGTATTCTCTGTTATCTTTGTAGTATTTGTATGCCATCTCTGTTGCCTCCATAGGTCTATTTGAAGTAACTGCTTAGGTTGTTTAGGCTGTAGGTTGTAGGCTGTTAGTTTTTTAGTTCTACGCTATCTGCGCACAGGCAGATGATCACGCATGATTTTCGCCTATAGCTAAATACCTACAGCCTATCTACCTGAGTAGTTACTATTTGAATTGTGCTGTAAATTGATTCCATTTTTCCTGTGCCTTCAGGATGAATTCGGCAAGTTCTCTTACCACCCCATTTCCTCCGCCTGCGGCGGTCACGTAGTCGGCAACCTCCTTTGCTTCCGGAGAACCATCTGCAGGAGCGACTGAAAAAAAGACTCGCTCCATAATACCGAGGTCGATCATCTCATCGCCCACATAGCATATATCTCCATCCGTGTAGCCGGACTCGTTTTCAAACTCAGTGAGTCTTGTCATCTTCGCTGAGGATCCCCAGAGCATGTCAGCAGGGACGCCGTAAATCTCTGCTGCCTGTTGCACATCTCTCTGAACTTTGCTGGTAAGGAAGGCGACCCCTATGCCTGAACTCATAAAGGCCTTGATCCCCATCCGGTCATGAAGTGAAAAGGATTCCGATTTCACACCTTCCTGGGTGTAGTAGAGTGTGTTGTCCGTTAAAACCCCGTGTATATCCAGGATAACAAACTTAACTTTCTTCGCTTTTTCTACTGCTTCTGCTGTACTCACCCCTCTCACCTCCCTTATTTGTAACCCATTTTGGTTACTGTCTCGACCCATTCATCCCACTTGCCCATGGCCCTGAGAATGACTTCGCAGACTTCTCTTATGGGGCCTCTGCCACCGGGAGCCTTGGTTATGTAATGAGCGATCTCCTTCACATCATCGACGGCATCAGCCACGGCCACGGCAAAACCGGCCTTTTTCATAGCGGGGATATCGGTCAATTCGCAGCCAATGTAGCCGATCTGCTCATCACTCAGTTCCAATTCGTTCTTGAGTTCCTCGATCTTTGCTGCCTTGTCCGTCACAGCAAAGTACATTTTGTCAAGTTTCAACTCCTTTGCCCGGAACAAGCCCTCCTCATCGATGGAGGTTGTGTCGAGGTAAGCGACCTTTATCTTGTTGGCAAAAAGGGAAAGGTCCCCGAAACCATCCATGTGCCAAAAAGCATAGCGCCTGTTCCCTTCCACATCGCAAAAGACCTTATTGGGAGTCAGGACCCCATGTATATCGTGGGCAAAGAGCTTGACCTTTTTTGCCCTCTCCATCGCATCGTCAAGGTTTTTTTCAAAAGCCATCGTTGTCCCCCCCCTTTTTAGTCCAATCCGTATTCTTTCCATCTTGCCTTAACTTTTTCCACCATACTATCTGTGAGCTTGATCTCCGTAGGTTTGATTTTCCAATCGAAAGGTATCGTTGCATCCATGATGATCCGTGAGGTGATGAACTTATTTTCGTCGGCCCCAAGGGCTGGATCGAGTGGGGTCGACCTGCCTCTATTGATAATCTGCGTGCCCCGGCCCGGGTTATAGCGGGTGCCGAGAGCCCATAACACCCTCGGAATATCATCTGCCTCGATGTCATCATCCACGATAATTACACCCTTGATCCCGTAAGTGCCTGTATTGCTTGCGATGACTGCTGCGCCCACCTGGTCCGCATGTCCCGGATACATCTGCTGTACGGAGACAACCACCCAGAAGCGTCCCGAGGCTTCCGGCAGCGTATACACCGACTGAATACCCGGGATCTGCATCCTGGCCAGATCAGTCCATAAGGAGGCATTGCGCACAAAGGCATAGAGTATATGCTGGTCCCCCACGGGCCTGCCCACACTCGTCTCCCAGAGTATCGGATTGTTTCTGTGATAAATTCGTTTAATATCAAGTGCAGGCTTGGGGATCGGCTTAATGAGCTCTTCAGTGTAGTAGCCGGTATACTCCCCGAAAGGCCCCTCGTTTCTCAGGTTTGCCGGATCAATTTCCCCTTCTATTACGATTTCTGCGGCCGCAGGAATGGGGAGTCCGGTGAGTTGTCCTTTCACAATGTCAACCGGCTCGCCGCGCAAGGACCCCACCACATCGTAACCGCTTTTCGCTTTGGCCACCGTGGCGACACTGGCAAAGATGTGCAGGGGATCGCCGCCTATAATGGCGCATGCCGGCATCTTCTTGCCTTTCTTCCCGTACTTATTCATGATCCTGTCGCCCTTTTTTCCTTTGAGGATCTGTACGCCGATAGTTTTGTTATCGAGGATGCCCATACGGTAAGTACCAAGATTTATGTCACCCGTTTCAGGGTCCTGTATTACAAGGAATACCGCGGTGCCAAAGTAGCGCCCGCCGTCCAGTTCGAAGAACCTGGGTGAAGGAAAGGTGAGTACGTCCGCCTTATCACCATCAAGGATATTCTCGAAGATGGGACCGTCTTTCTGTTCCTTTGCCGGGATGACCTCTTTAACAGCGAGATTCACCCATTCCTTCGTAAGCTGGACCATAGACATATCCGGGCTCTTTCCAAGGATCACTGCCAGCCTCTCGGTAGTGCCGAATGCACCTGTAAGAACCGGACTTTTATACCCCTTCACATTCTCGAAAAGAAGTGCTGGTCCAGCCTTCTCCTCATTCATCTTCGAAATATGGGAAAGTTCAAGGTCCCAGTCGACCTCCGCCTTGATCCGCTTCAGCTGACCGGCTTTTTCACATATTGATATATAGTCCCTTAAGTCCATGTTTACCTCCTCTTATAGGGTTAACTGTTAATGGCAACTAAAAATTGACTTCTAAGTTTAATTAAAGTAAACTCATAAGGTCACTCACATTAATCTGGAGCATTTTTGTGCTGGCCAGTATTCGTTCGGCATTGCGCTCAATAGCCTGAATCCCCTCGGCATTGTCAACCAGCCCTTTTGCCGCAGCTTCAATGTCATCTATCATCTTATTAAGTGCTTTCAGGTCTGTCATATCCATGTCTCCTCGCCTCCCTTAATGGTCTTTTCTAAGGTCTTTGAATCGTTTTGCCTTGACATCATATCTTGGCAGTGTGCCATAGGGATGAAAGGTGATATTGTATCGCAGGTTTGTTTTATTCCTCAGTTGGTCAACCAGCTGTGGCAAAACCTGGTCCTTCAATGTTTCAGCCTCCGGCTGCAACTCCACCTTCAGAAAGATGTCATCTGTATCACCCTTCTTAGTTACGGTCACTTCATATTCATCACCCAATTCAG
>JAYEIR010000184.1:0-2416 GCA_034660135.1 Thermodesulfobacteriota bacterium | reverse complement strand
TTCTGTGGCGGATAGATCCTGGAAAAGCTCTTCCGCTGTAGGAGGCGTTTCCTCATTATCGTCTCCAGGTTGATCATCGTCGGGATCAGAATTATCGTCTCCAGGTTGATCATCGTCGGGATCAGAATTATCGTCTCCAGGTTGATCATCGTCGGGATCAGAAGGAATATTATGGAAATTTTCAGGAGAGATATCAATAGGTTGTTCTTGCGGTGGTAGGGCGGCAGGCATACCATAAATGCCGGTCATAGAGCTGATAGCTGCGGCAGTGACTTGTCGTTTTACCTCTGGATCATTGTAATCCGGCTTGAATACAATGCGAATCAGCGTGAATGGTTTGGCTAATTCCGCGCTTGTATATGCGGACTTTAGGCCGAGGATAGCACGTATAACCCGATTTGCAGCGCCTGTCTCAGCCAGCTTGATCTTGTGTTTTCTCTTGAAGATCATGTCCCGACGCACGCTTGATTCTATATATGCCTGTTTTTCCGCGTCTGTCTTGCGCCAGTGCTTGGATTTGTTATAGTGGAGTTCTCTCAACTCTTCTTCTATGACCTCGAAGTCAAGGTCAAACTCCCCTTTCCAATACACCAGGCTGCCATCATTTTTTTTGATGCCGCCCACACTTTGGTATGAGACATAGTCTCGGTCCTGGCGGTTGTCTGTACGCCGGCAAGCAGTGGGGTGCCAGATAATGCCGGCGCAAACGGCTAACTTGCGCAGACCTTGCGCTGTTATCCGGAATTTTGTGCCTTCAGTTGCTTTTTCCGCATACACGTCACCGTCGTCAGGTTTAGCGGAAAGGACAACGGATTCTATTACTGGAGACATGAACTCTGATAATCCATGGATGCTTGTTGTCGGGATTAACAGGTTTGCGCCATTTTTTTTCGCAAGGGCGACTTGTTCATTTATGGTTGCCTTGTTGTCTATATTTGTTTCATTCTTTTGTTTTTTGCTCATTTCCACACCCCTCTCTTTTTTAATTCTTTTTCCCACGCCATCCTTGCCTCTTTGGTGCAATGGCTGATGGCGTCAGACCATTCGGGGAATCGCCCGAATTTGATTTTGAATTGTATTTGGTAAAACAAAGAATCTTTGTTGTGCGGTTCATCGTGACCATGCTTTATCGCACATTCCGGACACAACCCCGGCGCTGCCGGAAGTAGTTTGAATTCGCTTGCCTTTATCATTATTTTTCCACCCTTTTTTAATAATTTTGCTTGTGGTTGTCTTTTTAGTCTAAAAGAAAAAAGATGTCAAGTTTTTTTTTTGCAATTTAAGTGCAAAAACATTCTTGACATTCTATCTTTGGTGTGGCATTTTTTGCAAAAAAACTTAGAGAGGAGTTATGTTTATGGACACCGTAAATTTTGGGCTGAATGCTGAAAAATATGTTGCAGAAAAATTAAAATCTTTAGGTATTGATTTTTGGTGGAACTCCCATAAGCGTAATTATTACGGGGCTGATTTTCTTACAAAATATGGAATAATTGATGTGAAAATATCGAACCCCCAAACAAAAAAAAAGAAGAACAAGAAGGCTCTACGTCCAGTGTTTTGGAAATTTAATTGGCATCATAATGGCAAACACCAAAACGAAGTAGATATTTTTATTTGCATCATCAATAAATATAAATTAACAAAAACCCTATGTTTTGTAATTCCCAAAGAAGTTTGTAGCGGAAAAAGTTTTGCTGTTAGCGAAAGACAAATTAATAGTGGTAGATATAATTGTTTTCTTGAGGCTTGGGACATAATTAAGGATTATGAAAAACGTAAGGCTGCAATAAAAAGAAGTGTTGTTAAAAAAGAATCTGCACGAATATTGGATTATGGAATTAATGTCAAGCTGTACCAAGCGTGCATCGGTTCAGGGCTTCGTCTACAAGAGATCGCTAAAATGGCCAACATAGAAAAGACCAGGTTTTCAAAGATTCTAAATGGAACATTACAAATCCGGCCTAATGAAAAGAAGGCATTAAAGATAGTGTTAGGGAAAGCCTCAGAAACCGTAAAAACAAAAACAAAACAGTTGGTTAAGGCCTTTGGCGGAAAAGCTGCTCTCGCTAGAGAATTACAAATAGACCTGAGCTATGTGTATAAACTTGAAAAAGGTACTGCCCCAGGACGAAGATTATTCCGGGATATCTGCAATCTTTACGACCAATCCTGTTAATTTTGCCCTTACGTTACAATTATGACATTGTCGTTTCACGCTGACCCCAAAGCAGGAAGGAGTTTAATCATGGGTTTTATGCTTGGCAATCTTACGGTCGAGGAAAGGGAATTGGCATTGTTTCGATATTCCATTTACTTCTTGTGTGCGGTGGGATGCCGCTCGCACAGCGAATATACGACCACTTGAAGCTGGATTCTGATAAATTCAAAGAACCGCTTCAAATAGCATTGGCAC
>JAYEIR010000183.1:9978-12079 GCA_034660135.1 Thermodesulfobacteriota bacterium | reverse complement strand
CTACAGCTGCGTGGCACGTACTCAAGTAACATTGCTTTCTTCTAAAACGAAGCGTTATGAGGGATAGGATCCTGATTAACGCTTTTTTTGTGGGCGGGGGGTAGGGACAGGGGCAGAGGGAAACAGCAAGGGGCAAAGGGGCATAGGCACATAGGCACAGAGGGGTAAGGACGGCGGGATAAAGTCAAAAGCAAGGGGCAGAGGCACATAGGCACAAAGGGGGAAAGGCACATAGGGTAAGGACAGAAGACAGGAGGCAGGAAGAGATGAACATCGAACATCGAACTTCCAACATCGAATACTTGCCTGCCATGCATTACACACGATGGTGCGATGATCATTGTCACCGGGCCGGGACACAAGGACATTTTACCAAGACCACCCAAAGGCATTGCGGGCAGGTCGAATGAAAAACAAGGAACAACAACGGGGCTAAGGAACAGGGGCGGAAGACAGAGGTCAGAAGACAGAGGTCAGAGGTCAGAGATCAGTGGTCAGAAGTCCGGTGTCGCTGATCAGCAGAAATTGCATTGGTCTATACCTGCAACTCCGGCAGGTTGAGCAGGAATCGCCATATCGGCACAACCTCTATCTTCCCGGCGTCGACTTTTATCTCTTCCTCTTCATTTCGAGTTACAATCATACCGGTCTTTAGACCCAGCCTGGCCATGACTTCCTTTAGAGCCGTTACTTCCCGTTTTCTGGTTTGTGCGTCATGTATCGATTCGCAAACCTGGACCAGGAACCAGGAACGATTCCGCATCCCTGCCTGCGCCGCGGACGACCTGTCTGCATGCGGCCACGCACAGGCAGGCGCGGAAGGCAGGTGTGCGATGAAGTCCACTTCCAGGCCGCCTTTCGTCTTGCAGTAATAAATCTCGGGAGAAATACGCCGAAGCGCCGTGAAAACGAGATTCTCCAATAGATGCCCGGAGTTGATTAGAATGCCGGACGACACCGAAGTGACCAGGGCATGATCAATGCAATAGATCTTCTTTGGGTTAGTTTTACTGCGAGCCAGGGAAGCGTCAAATATCCGTACGGTGAAAAGAAAATACGCGTCTTCGAACCATTCCAGATAATCCGACACAGCCGACTTGGGGGCTTTGTGGCCCAATGATTTCAGATATCCCGTAAGGCTGTTGACGGAATAGAGAGAAGATGTGTTGTCTACCAGCCAATGCGCGAGGTCCGTCAAGGCTCTTGGATGTGAAACATCATGACGCTCAACCAGGTCCCGGAACAGGACGGCGCGAAAGTATTCCTGGTGGATTTTGATTCGCAGGCGCTGGTCAAGACCAGCGACTTCGGGGAAGCCTCCGGTTTCCCAGTACTCCTCAAATGCCTTCTGTACGAGAAGCCTCTTCTTTGTTGACAGGGGGCCTGTGCTTTCGATCCCCTTGTAGTCCAGATATTCTCTGAAAGAGAATGGAAACATCTCCCATGACAACGCCCGGCCGCGCATCTGCGTGGCGATTTCCCTTGAAAGCATTTGTGCAGACGAACCCGTTATGTAGACTTCACACTGTTCGGTCCGCATCAGGCGATCCACAAAAGGTTCCCACCCTTTAACCTCCTGGATCTCGTCAAAAAAGCAATAGACCGTTTCCGTGTTTTTCTTCTCCGGATAGAGCGAATAGTAGGCTTCGGTGATCAGTCCAGGACCCTCTTGCCTCAGATTATGTAGACGGTCATCAAAGAAATTCAGGTAAAGAATGTTTTCACGCGATACGCCGTTATCCAGAAGCCGCTGAATGACCTGGAACAGGTAGGTCGATTTACCGCTACGGCGAACCCCGATGCAGACGGTGGCCTTGCCGGAGACCACCTCGATTCGCAAGTGCCGGCGCACCCCGGTCATAAGCTCAACTTCCTGAAAATCCAGGATGATTGACTTTATAGTTTCTATCATGCGTCTTCCTCCTGGGAATAAATCTGTCCAACACACCTTTAAGCTGGAAAGAATTATAGCCAGATGAGGCAGCATCTGTCAAGGATATTTTCCGGATTTCGATACGAAACTCCGGGGACAGGGAATAAAGCAAGGGGCAAAGGGGTAGGGACAGGGGCAAAGGGGCATAGGCACAGAGGCACAGAGGGG
>JAYEIR010000183.1:4297-9878 GCA_034660135.1 Thermodesulfobacteriota bacterium | reverse complement strand
AGGCACAGAGGCACAAAGGGATGAACATCGAACTTCGAACACCCGCCTGCCATGCATTACAAACGATGGCGGTACGATCATTGTCACCGGGCTTAAACACGAGGACATTCTGCCAATATCACACAAAGGCATTGCGGGCAGGTCGAATGTAAAGCAAGGGGCAGAGGGGCAAAGGCACAAAGGGATGAACATCGAACGTCCAACATTGAACACCCGCCTGCCATGCATCATAAACGATGGTGGGTATGATCATTGTCACCGGGCCGAGACGCGAGGAAAATCTACAAAGGCCACCCAAAGGCATTGCGGGACAGATGACCGTTTTACGAAGCCATCAAAACTTGGTTGGCCAATTTGCGAGGAGATGCCTTCCTACACCACGATGTTCTGAATTGTTTATGATCTTGAGCACCTGTACTATGTAATCGCGGGTTTTTCTCGGATCTATGATATCATATACATAATATCCTTGTGCAAGGGGATAAGCGCCTGTATCTTTAACCATTTCTGCCCTTAACCTTTTTCGTTCCTCTTCAGGCAAATTACCATAAACAACATCGGTTGCGATATCAGGATCCAGAAAGCTGACCTCGGCTGTGGGCCAGGCCACGATAAAATCAGCTCCCGCCCCTGGGCCACACATATTATACATTGCCTGCCCATAGCTCTTCCGTATTATAATTGAGATCTTTGGAACCGTGACTTGAGAAAGGGCTTGAAGGGCGTTTGTAACCTTAGCAGCCACCCTTTTATGCTCGGCATTCTTATCAGTGATAAAGGCGGGTATATCGTGTAAAAATATCAAAGGAATGTTAAAGGAATCACAAAGGCACATAAAACCGGTAATCTTATCCAAACCATCAGTATCCATGGCTCCGGCCTGAACCATCGGTTGATTGGCAATAAATCCGACCGTACGGCCATCAACCCTGGCAAGGCAAGTGATGACCATCTTTCCAAAAAACGGCTTCAGTTCCAAATACCTGCCCCCATCAACAATGGACTTGATGATCTTAGACATGTCATATACCTGAACCCTGCTCTCTGGAATAAGGTACAGGATATGATCCATGTCTTTCCCTGACCCTTCCGGTACAGTCCGTGTTGGCGGCAATTCGTTGCAATTGGATGGCATATAATCGAAAAATTCCTTTATAATTCTAAGACAGTCCTCTTCATCCTCCGCCACCTGATCTGATATGCCTGTAATCTCGGCATGGACCTTCCATCCTCCCATTTCCTCAGCAGATGGGGCGCTAAAAGTTAATCTTTGCAAAGGTCGAGGTCCTGAAATTAACAAAACACTCCCTTTTACCTGAACAACAAAATCCGACAGGCATGCCTGCCAGGTCGGCACGCCATAACATCCCCCCATGACTGCCGTTATCCATGGCGTTTTGCGGATATGACTATACTGTGGAAAGATTGCTCTCTCACTTTCCCCGGCCAAAGAACATATCCCCTTTGCTCCTTCAACATCGGGGAGCCGTCCTCCACCGGCTTCACCCAACCATATAAGGGGGAAGCCCTTTTCAGTAACCTGATTTCTCATCTGCGCGGCTTTTTTTGTATTTACTCTGGCATTACTTGCGCCCAGCACAGTAAAATCATTGGCTATAATGCCAACCTGGCGTCCATTCACAAGGCCATAGCCTGTAATCCAGCCATCTGCCGGTGTCTTGTCTTCCATTCCCGGCATATCTGAACATGCAAGCAGTCCAAATTCTACCAAGGTGCCCTGATCAAGCAGGAGGTCTATGCGCTCCCTCGCTGTTAATTTACCCTTTTCGTGCTGTTGTTTAACCTTCTCAGGTCCGCCCTGCTGCAGTGCTTTATCTTTTCTCTCTCTTAATTCTTTAAGTAATTCTTCGAAAGCCATCTCACTATATACCCCTACAACCTAAAACCTGCATAAACTGTTTTCAACGAGTTCAGACATCGTTATTCGATAATTGGTGGAAATAATAAGCAAAGCCTGCGTTGTGCAGGATAATTGGACAGTTGAGATGCCGGATACTGGTTGCTCGATGCCGGCAGAAGGAAGCGTTTTTGCCCCCACTGCCAATAATGCGTTTAAATTCAAAAACTTACCCAGCCCCGCTATCGCGGAAAAATAAGCGTCTATCATCTTGTTCCGCCAAGGCGGGATTTAATAAAGCCTTTATGTCCAAAATATGGTCGCCTATTATGGATAAAGCAACGAGGTCTATTTTACACTAAATCTGACAAAAAGACCAGGCTGGCTGGATGTTGACAGGGCTACGTCATTTAAACAGGTAACTGCTTGTAATAAATAAAGTTGCTTGATTATGAAAATCATGAAAATCCCAAGCACCAAAATACAAATCTCAAACAAATATCAATGAGCAAAAGGTAAAATTCAAAACAGATAAAATGACAGCGAGATACCCAATAAGTGATTGAAATGGTTTGGTTATTGGAGTTTGCAGTTTTGATATTGTTTGTAATTTGAGTATTGTAATTTGGAATTTTAGTGCCATAACCGGAAAAGCAAATTGCTTCTATAGGCTTAAAGAAAAACATTTTGGGGTTGGTGTAATTCTCCTTTAAAAAGAATTACAGGGGCAGTCGGAATCCGATACTTGAAACTGGAAATTTGAAACTTGGTCTATATATGACTATTCAGGTGGCTACCAAGTTTCCAGTTTCAAATTTCAAGTTTCCTGATATCGCACGGGAAAAATCTCTTCGGGGATCGAATATTCTAAACCCCAAAAACATTATCTTAAGGACTATATCTGAATTAGTTAGTGCCTGAACGAAAACCCCGTTCAGGCACAGTTTTGAGTTTTTGGTTTTGAGTTTTGGGTTAATGCAAGCGACTTGAACTGATTATAAACCGATGAACAATGTTGGGCGTTTCAAATTTCGAGGTTTTCGTTCAGGCACTAATTATGGGAATCGATCAAGGCGTAGGTTGGGTTGAGCGAAGCGAAACCCAACAAATTTAGGCCAAGTCCTTACATTTAGTTGGGTTTCGTACCTCAACCCAACCTACAAAATCGCATAATTAGAATTGCTGCTTTTAGGGAAAAGTAAGGGGGAAAGACAGCCTTTGAACCCTGAACCATTGAACCTGTGAACGGATACTTTAATATCACGTTGCACCTAAAAAATGCAATTAGCGGTTAGCCGTTAGCTATTAGCTGCATAAAATCAATTAGTTGTCAGACAATACAGTTGCATCAAAAAATGAAGGTTTCAATTCAGCGTAAAGTTATACAAATGCATGTAGTCTTTAAGCTAACGGGTAATTGCTAAAAGCTAATTGCAGATTTAAGGTTGCATACTATTTCCTTTTATGAGATCAATACATCGGGTACGCAAAGCAGGCCCTTAAGCTTTGTGCCTATGTGCCTTTGCCCCTTTGTCCCTATATTTAGACGATCAGGCTGCAATGACCCCAATCAGTTTTAAAAATCTGAGCAAGAGTTTCAGGTTCGGCTTTTCCGGCCGGCAACAGGTCCTGAAGTCTATCTCACTCGAAATCCATGAGGGAGAGGTCTTTGGTTTCTTAGGCCCGAACGGGGCCGGCAAGAGCACGGCCATAAATATTATCCTCGGCTTCATCAAACCTAATGATGGAGAAGTATCAATCAACGGCATATCATCTGAAAACCCATCATCAAGGCAACCCATAGGATATCTGCCTGAAAATCCATATTTTTCTGAACACCTTACTGCCCGCGAACTGCTTGAATTCAGCGGCATTGCCTCGGGCATGGACAAGCGGAGATTAAAGGAAAGGATCGATCCAATCCTGACGAAAATGGAATTACTGCCCTTTAAGAACAGGGCTGTCAGGACTTTTTCCAAGGGTATGAAGCAGAGGATAGGCCTGGCCATGGCCATGATAAGTGATCCACCGATACTGATCCTGGATGAGCCGATGTCCGGCCTGGATCCCATGGGCAGGAGGCTGGTGAGAGATCTTATCCTTGAACTCAAGGGAGCCGGCAAGACAATCTTCTTCAGCACTCACATCCTTAATGACGTGGAGGTCTTATGTGACAGGATAGGTGTGCTTCATAAAGGGGAAATACGTTATTGCGGTTCAACACAGGAATTCACAGCAAACACCGGGAACCTGGAGGATTCATTTTTGGGTTTGATACGTAAATAAAAGCAAGGGGCAAAGGGAAACAGCAAGGGGCAAAGGGGCAAAGGCACATAGGCACAAAGGGATGAACATCGAACATCGAACGTCCAACATCGAATGAAAAGCAAGGGGCATAGGGGCAAAGGCACAATAGGCACAAAGGGATGAACATCGAACATCGAACGTCCAACATCGAATGAAAAGCAAGGGGCAAAGGGGCAAAGGCACAGAGGCATACCAAAGGGATGAACATCGAACATCGAACGTCCAACATCGAATGAAAAATAAAGTCAAAAGCAAGGGGCAGAGGGGCAAAGGCACATAGGCACAAAGGGATGAACATTGAACATCGAACGTCCAACATCGAATGAAAAGCAAGGGGCATAGGGGCAAAGGCACAGAGGCATACCAAAGGGATGAACATCGAACATCGAACGTCCAACATCGAATGAAAAATAAAGTCAAAAGCAAGGGGCAGAGGGGCAAAGGCACATAGGCACAAAGGGATGAACATTGAACATCGAACGTCCAACATCGAATGAAAAGCAAGGGGCAAAGGGGCAAAGGCACAAAGGAAAAAGATGTGGGCATAAAAACGTATAGGGATCTTATTGTTTGGCAGAGATCAATGGTTTTGGTCAATGAAATATATAAAATCTCAAAGAAGTTTCCCAATGATGAAATTTATGGCTTGATTTCTCAAATTAGACGTTGCGCAGTCTCAATTCCGAGCAATATGGCGGAAGGTTATGGTCGAAACTCGACTAATGACTATATCCATTTCCTGCGCATTGCAACAGGTTCGCTATATGAATTGCAGACCCAGATGGAGATTTCCTTAAATCTCAATTATATCGACAGAAGCGAATTTGATGAACTCTATAAGTTAAGCCGAGAAATAGAACGAATGCTGAGCAGCTTAATCAGGAGACTGAGTAGCAAATAGGTCCTTAACCTTTTGCCTTTGTGCCTGAGCCCCTGAGAGCTCAACCTTTGAACCCGAACGGTTAACATTATGAAAGTTATATGGCTACTAACGAGGATCACATTTAAGGAAGGGATCCGCAGTAATGTCCTGTACGGCATAGCCCTCCTGTCCGGGCTTGTTTTCATATGCAATATCTTTATAAACCGGCTGTTTGCCTTTGAATTGGGCAAGGTAGCTGTTGATGTCGGCTTTTCCATCCTTTCATTGACAGGGCTTTCCATCATCTTTTTCCTGGGAATCGGTCTCTTGAGCAAGGACATACATCAAAGGAATGTCTGCATGGTCATCTGCCATCCCATTGCCCGGTGGAAGTATGTTGCGGGCAAGTTTTCCGGCCTTGCTCTCTTCCTCGTGGTCGCAATTGGAATGCTCGGTCTGTTTGCCTTCCTGTCCCTCTGGTTCGGCAGCCTTGCAATCGGGGAGGTCCATGTACCGCGCAATTTTTCCTGGGGCATGCTTTTTCTTGCCGTGCT